>QHNU01000014.1:0-1914 GCA_003218525.1 Verrucomicrobiota bacterium | reverse complement strand
ACACGGACGAATGATACCTTCATTCCCCTCGACACGCGCGTTGATATTGAAAACGCTACGCCCAAATCCGTTTTCGTCAGTATTCATTTTAACGACTCGCGCCGGCGTGGGATCAAAGGGTTCGAAACTTACTATCATTCGCCCTATGCCGCTGAACTCGCTCAACGCGTCCAAGATAAGCTATGCACCATTTCCGGCTCGGTGAATCGCGGCGTGCACACGGCGAATTTTCGCGTGATTCGGAAGGCGACTTATCCGGCCATCCTTGTCGAGTGCGGCTACTTGAGCAACCGCGCCGAGGGTTATGAAGCGCGCAGTAAGGAATATCGGGACCGTCTGGCGGATAAGATCGCCGAGGCAATTGTCGAGGAACGCTTTGGCGCAGGCGTTTACCGGGCTGCTTCTACTGGGTCAGTTGGATCGCCGGCGCCAAACCCCTCCCCCGCGCCTCCGGGCGAAGGCCCCGGGTTTGTGCCACAGAGCTCGCGCAACAATTAGAATTCCTTGCCGCGTTCTTCCCGCCCAACCGCGGCCAGGATAATGAGGGCAATAAAAATAGTGGCCGCAAAAACGGCCAGTGCTTTGGCATAATCCGGCTGATTGTTGGCTCCACGGAATGTTTGGGCGAGTTTCGCTTCCACGACCGCCGCATTGGCCGCAAAAAAATTCCCGAGCTGATACGCCAGACCTGGAAAAGTGCTGCGCAAAGCAGGAGGCGATAATTCGTTGAGATGAACAGGCACGATCCCCCATGCGCCCTGCACCATGAATTGCATCAGAAATCCGCCAATGATGAGCAAAGAGAGTCCCGGGGAAAAAACCCAGATTGGGATAAGGATGAGACCACAAATCGCGGCGATGACAATCGCGCGGCGGCGGCCCCAACTTTGCGAAAGATGACCAAAAATTGTGCCGCCACAGATCGCGCCGAATGCATAGATAATTCCGACAATCGCTTTCTGGTTTACGGCGAGTCCGCGCTGGGTCTCGAGAAAGGTCTGATATAGGTCCTGCGTTCCGTGAGACATATAATTGAACGCCGTCATGAGTAGGACGACATAGATAAAAAGTGGAAGGGCACGCCGGAACGTCGAGATCGTAACGGTAGCGAAATCTTTTTCCGGCTTCTTCCAAGCGCGTGATTCCGGCACCCGTGCCCGGATGTAAATTACGAGAAATGCCGGCATAGCCCCGGCGACGAAAAGTCCGCGCCACCCAAAATAGGGAAAAACGATCCAATAAACGATCGCCGCCAGCAGATAGCCGAAGGCGTAGCCTTGTTGCAAAATTCCCGAGAACAACCCACGCGCCTTCGCAGGCAGCGATTCCATCGCGAGGGACGCCCCGAGACCCCACTCGCCTCCCATGCCGATTCCATAAAGGGCCCGCAAAATGAGCAAGACCGTGAAATTCGGCGCAAAGGCGGTGAGCAACTCCATCACCGAATAAAAAATAATGTCGATCATCAACGGCAAGCGCCGGCCGAATCGATCCCCCAACAGGCCGAACAAAAATGCGCCTACCGGACGCATCATGAGAGTGAGAGCGATCGCCCAGCCCACATCGGCGACGGTCCGGCCGAATTCTTTTCCAATTGGCAGGATGACGAATGTCAGAAGGAAGAAATCAAAGGCATCCAGCGCCCAGCCGAGGAAACAGGCAATGAAAGTTGCGCGCTGTGTCCGGTCGAGCCCGCGAAAAAGACGCCATGCTTGCACCTCTTGATCAAAAACAACGCCTGCCGAATTTGGAAGCGCGGACTCGTTGATGTAATTTTGACGATGCGTTATCTGGTGAAAGCGCGACTCAAACCGGGGTGCGAGTCGGCTCTGCTCAGTTCGATCGCGGACGGCACGCTTGGGGAAGGCTCGATTGCCGGCGATGAGTATCTGCACGACATGCAGCAGGCGCGCA
>QHNU01000103.1 GCA_003218525.1 Verrucomicrobiota bacterium | reverse complement strand
TTTTTGTCTTCAGCGTCGGCTACATGGCAGACGACAAGAATTTTACTCGGTTCTTTTCCTATCTGTCGTTTTTCTCCGCCGCGATGCTCGGCTTGGTTATCGCCAACAGCCTGCTCCTTCTCTTCGTCTGCTGGGAGCTGGTCGGGCTCGCCTCTTACTTGCTCATTGGATTCTGGATCGAGCGGCCAAGCGCGGCGGCCGCCGCAAAAAAAGCGTTCATCACTACACGCATCGGCGACATTGGATTCTTCCTCGGCATTCTCTGGCTCTACGGTCGAACCGGGACGCTGGTCTTCTACGATGCAAGCAACGGCTGCCTTGAAAACACCGGCCTTGTTGCCCTTGGCGGAAGCGCCACCTTTATTGCGCTACTGATTTTCTGCGGCGCCATCGGCAAATCCGGACAATTCCCACTCCACGTCTGGTTACCGGATGCCATGGAAGGCCCGACGCCAGTCAGCGCATTGATCCATGCCGCCACCATGGTAGCTGCTGGCGTATTTCTGGTTGCGCGCGTTTATCCGCTCTTCACATTCGGTGCGATTAATGGCGTCACGCCGTCGCTGACCGTGGTCGTGTGGACCGGCGTGATCACCGCCTTGATGGCGTCGCTCATCGCGCTCGCGCAATTCGACATCAAACGCATTCTCGCCTATTCCACCGTCTCTCAGCTGGGATTGATGATGGTCTCCCTCGGCGTCGGTGGTGTTGCTGCCGGCATCATGCACCTGATCGCGCATGGCTTCTTCAAAGCGCTCCTGTTCCTCGGCGCCGGCTCGATCATTCACGGATGTCATCACGAACAGGACATCCGCAAGATGGGCGGGCTCCGCTGGCTGATGCCGATTACCTTCCTGACTTACGTCATCGGCATGGTGAACCTCAGCGGTGTTCCCCTGTTCTTTTCCGGTGCGTGGACGAAAGAGGAAATCCTGCACGCGACTGGGCATTGGTCTGCGTCGCACCTGCCTCATTACCTCATGCTCGCTGGTGTTGTACTGACCGCCCTCTACATGATTCGGCAGATCATCTACGTCTTTTTCGGCAAACAGCGGAGCGCGTCAGAGCATGCCCACGAAAGCCCATCTGTGATGACCATCCCGCTGATCGCGCTCGCAGCTTCCTCCATTCTTTTCAGCATCGTGGCTACTCCGGCCTGGCCGTGGCTGCATGCCTATCTCAGCGGAGAGTCTGCGCACTTTGACTTATCCTTGCTTGTTCAGCCGATGCTTTTTGTTTCGGCCGCGCTTGTTTTCGGCGGCATCCTCTTTGGCATCTTTATTTATCGCAATGTCGATGAGACGGATCCGCTCGCGCGAGCGCAGCCTGCGTTATTCGAATTTCTTCAGAACAAAATGTGGCTGGACGAATTCTATCGCTCGACGGTTGTCGCCCTGAGCCGAATGGCTGCGCGCATTTCCGATCTGCTCGACCGCTATTTCTGGGACGGTCTGGTGCGCGCCTTCGCGGGTGTGGGCCAGCTCTTCGGAATGGTCACAGCTAACTTCGATGAACGCGGCATTAATGCCGGAGTGGACGAAACTACTGCGGGCACTCGTGCCCTTGGCCGCGTGATGTCGGCCTGGCATTCGGGACAAGTGCAAACCTATTTGGGGGTCATCGCCGTTGGCATGCTCGCCCTGTTGATCCTTTACGCATGGCTCACCTGATCACGGCTCTCATTCTGCTCCCGCTTGCTGGCGCTTTTTTCATCAGCATCGTGCCGCGGAATTACGCCCGCCCATTTGCGCTGGGATTCAATGCGCTGAGTGCCGTTATCGCCTTGGCCTTGTGGCAAAACTTCGATACCGCCGGAGCCGGCCTTCAATTGGTCGAACGCCATGCCTGGATTCCAGCCATTGGCGCTGAATATCTCGTCGGCATTGACGGTTTGAGTTTGCTCCTTGTCCTCCTGACCTCGCTCATTTTCCCATTCGCATTTCTCGCGCAACGAATGGATCGCGGGTTCTGCGCGCTCATGCTGGTAATGCAATTCGCGCTCTACGGCACCTTCACTGCCCAAAATTTTGTTCTTTGGTTCCTGTTCTACGAAATGAGTCTGATTCCCGCATTCCTGCTCATAAAAATCTGGGGCGGAGAAAATCGCGATCGCGCCGCGACCAAGTTTTTCCTCTACACCTTCATGGGCAGTGTCCCGATGCTGCTCGCTTTTCTCGGAATCTATTTCGCCAAAGGCACCTTCGATTTCGCGGCCCTGGCGAATCTAGGAAAAACCGGACTAGTCACAGGTAACTTTGGGTGGCTCGCCTTTGCCGGAATCTTTCTCGGCCTCGCGGTGAAAGTGCCACTTTATCCATTCCATACCTGGCTGCCCGACGCCTACGAAACCGCCCCTACCGGCGTCTCGATGGTATTGACGGGGGTGCTTTCGAAAATGGGGGTCTATGGATTCGTTCGCCTGCTCCTCCCGCTCTTTCCGAACGAAATACGAATTCTTGCCCCATGGCTACTTGGGTTAGCCGTCTGCTCGATCGTCTTTGCCGCCCTCGCGGCCTGGGCCCAGTCCGACCTCAAACGGATGGTTGCCTATCTCTCGGTGAACCATCTCGGCTATTGCATGCTTGGTCTCTTTGCCGTAACGGCCACCGGCGTTCGACCGTTGCCTGAGATGCAGGCAGCTTTGAGCGGCGTCTTCCTGCAAATTTTCAACCACGGCATCACCGCCGCCGCGCTGTTTTACTTCGTCGGATTACTCGAGCAGCGCCGCGGCTTGCGCGGGATCGACGATTTCGGCGGACTGATGCAACGCACTCCGTTGCTCTGCGGCTGGATGAGCGTTGCCATGTTTTCCTCGCTTGGTCTTCCCGGGCTAAATGGGTTCATCGGCGAGTTCTTAATCTTCAAAGGCTCCTTTGCCGTGGCTGCTTCTTTCACCGCTGTTGCCGCGCTCGGTCTTCTGGTTACCGCGGTCGTTTTCATGCGCGCCATGCAAGCGCTCTTTAGTGGACCGTTAGCAGAAAGTTGCAGTTCCTTTCCTGATCTGCGACCAAACGAGAAATGGACAGTAATTCCCGTTATCCTTCTCATGTTTGCCATCGGAACCGTCCCGCAATTCGTCTT
>QHNU01000102.1 GCA_003218525.1 Verrucomicrobiota bacterium | reverse complement strand
GCTGGCCACGGCCAAGCTCGGCACGCATATCTTTAGTGATGAAGTACTGGAATTTGAGGATCGTATTCATTGATCCCCGCAGAGCTCCGAGTTCGCTGCGAAGAATTTCGGGTGGCATCCGGACCAGGTCCGGCACTTGGCCGATCGACTCCAGCCCAGCCAAGATGTAAGTGCTCGCGTTTGGAAAAAAAAGGTTGGCGTAAAGGAAATCGGGACCGCTAAACATGTAATACATTGTATTGCTGCTGCGGTAGTACTCCCCGGCATTGGCCAGCATCCATTCGCGAATTGGCCCGATCTGTAACTGCTCCTTCCGCTTCCAGGCTTCGTCCATGGCCGCGGCGTGCTCCTGCCACGCAGGATCATGCGTGAGCCGTTCGAGCGGACCGTTGACGGGCAGTCCAGCAAGAAATCGCGCGGTCTCATCGATCGTGGCGCCATTTTCGGCGAAGGCTTGGATGGCCGTAACGAGAAAGAGAGTGATTAGAAGGCGGCTTTTCATGACGCCGGGTCTTGCAAGCGAGGGCCTGCGGTTTTTGGAGAGAGAAAATAAATGACGAGACCGAAAACAGCTGTCCCCAAGCCGAGAAGGGAAGGCCCGCGGGTGCTGCCCTCAGCGAGCAAATGCCAGAGCATCCAGCCACTGATCACGAGAAAGATCAACGGCGTAATAGGATAGCCCCAGACTCGATAAGGGCGTGCCAAAGTCGGTCGTTGGTGTCGGAGGACAAATACGCCCAGCACGGTCAGGGCGGAGCAGAGCGTCAGGCTGAATTGCACGTAGTTTACCACGGTCTGAAATGTCGCGGTCAACAGCATAATATTAACGATAACAAATTGCGTCAGGATCGCAGTCGTTGGGATTCCTCTTGCGTTGCGTTGTGCGAGCCAACCCAGAGCGCCCAGATCTTCGCCCATGGTCGCGGTCACGCGGGGTCCAATCCACATCATCGCACTGACAGTGGAAATCAGGCCCAGGCAGATCAGTGCTGCCATGACTTTCCCGCCAGTCGCGCCGAAGATGTGCGTTCCAGCGATGAGGGCAACCTGTTGTTTGCCGATCATTTCTGAAATTGGCGTGGTCCGAAGAAAGGCCGCGTTCATTGTGATGTAGAGAACCGCAACTAGAAGCGTGCCGAACCCGACCGAGAGCGGAATATTGCGTGCCGGGTCGCGAATTTCGCTGCTGATATAGGTCGACGCATTCCATCCCGAATAGGCGTACATCACCCAATACAAGCTAATCGCGAACGGAGCGCTAATGACCAAACTGCCGTCCCCCTTTACCGGCAAAAACGAAATCGGCTGCGCTTTGTGGAGAGAAAGGCCGCCCACAATGATCACGATGAGCAGTATGACCTTGAGGAAGGTCGATCCAATCTGAAACGCACTCCCCAGTCGTAAATCCCACAACAGCACCAAAGTCGTGATCCACACCACCCCCAGACCTAACAGCAGCGGATTTATCCCCGGAAAGATTTCTCCAAGGTAAGTGCCGAAAGGCATCGCCGCGATCGCCACTGGCGCCGAAAAACCGACCGTAGCCGAAATCCAGCCGGCGACGAACCCAATCGACGGGTGATAAATCTCTCGCAGAAAATGATATTCGCCGCCCGAGCGCGGCAGGGCCGCCCCGAGTTCGGCGTAGGAAAGAGCGCCGCATAACGCACAAATGCCTCCCACAGCCCAAAGGACAATAATGGCAAAACCGCTCGGCAATTCGCCGACTTGAAATCCAAGGCTCGTGAAAATGCCCGTACCAACCATGTTGGCGATAACGATGCAGGTGGCGGTTAGCAGCGAAATACCCCTGCCTCCCCCAACGAATGCGCGCGAACTCACGCCCGCATGTAGGCAGCACCTGCGATTCCGTCAATGATCGGTTCCGACGAGGTAGCGAACGTCGATCTAATGAACACTACGCTTTGGAAGCACGCCCACGTTGTAGGGTGCCGCTGTCTCTGGCGCGCATTCTTAATGAGCCGGTCTACCGTTTAGCTGGACGCTTTGGCATGGTGATCCGCCCCGAGAAAATGGACCGAAACGTAGGGCTCATCGCCGACGACCCAGCTGTCGTTTGGCACGGACGGAATGTAAAAAAGCTCACCGGCGCATAATTTAAAAACCCGGCCGTCGTCCAACGCGGCTGTCGCGGTTCCGGAAAGGACCAGGCCGACGTGCTCGACTTGGCATCGTCTTGCACCCACTTCCGGCCCGACATGTCGCTCCACTTCCACCCTGGCTCATAGGTGGCGCCCCCGATCGTCATCCCGCCGAGGCGAACGAGCTCGAACTTGCCCTTTGGCCAGACACGCACCTCATCCGGGGACTCGAACCGTTTGAGAATAACGCCGACCTGTTCGCTGTTCATCGGTAAAGACTATTCCATGTCGCCCGGCCAGCCCACAAAGTCAGCTGTCGCGCATTCGCGATACCAAGTACTTTTCATATTTCTGCCCGAGGCCTCGCTGCAGCATTTCGCGAATGGCAGCCCGTTCGCGAGCGCTCAGTTTCGGTCGCTCCCGATGGCTTATCACACCATGCTGGGCCTGGTACCAGGCCCGCGACGATTCGATCAAGCCTTCGAAATCGTGTGGCCCGTCGCCCGGCTCAATCCCAAAAAATCGAAGGAAAGCGAACGCCCCGACTTCCTGATTAATGTAATCTTCAAAATAAAAAACGGCCTTTTCGGCCCGCAGCTGATCGAAGGCGTTGATGTTGTTGGCATAACTTTCGAATGCCTCGAGGCCTTTTTTAAAGCGAAAACCTCGCCGCCCGAGATAGTGCGAGGTGAAACAGTCGTAGGGATCGCGCAGAAGGAGCGCGACTTTGCCGTAAATTTCGCTCCCGTCGGGCGTGTAGAGCCCAGCGAACTCGCTCCGTTTGGTTGACCGCCGTACATCGTGTGCACGATCAAAAAGAACCGGACCTTCACGAATTAACTGCGAACGACCCGGTGTTCTGATGCCGCCAAAGTGTTCGGCGCAGTGACGAAGCCAATTAAGTCCGCTGCGTTGAAACGAAATCACCAAGGCACGAGATCGGGAGAATTTGGCGCCCGTGCAGTCAGCGATTCGCGGACAGATTTGTACGGACAAAGGACCGCTTACATTGGGGGAGAGCGGATCGACCTGATAAGAGCCTTCCTCCTCGTCCGGCATGTCGGGCGTTATCTGGTGCGGTACAAAATAAAAGCAAGCGGAACATGATCGGAGCCGAGAGGACCTAATGGCCCGCCTGGTCGGGAGATTTACAAGCCCGAGGCGTGAAGTGCTCAGCTAGTTTGAATACCCACTTCG
>QHNU01000013.1 GCA_003218525.1 Verrucomicrobiota bacterium | reverse complement strand
ACCAACACGCGAGACGCGTGCGCTACCCGTGCAGCGAATCGGTGGTTCACCTCTTTTCCTCCATCACGAGAATAAGCGCACCGAGCAGTGCAGCGGTCAGCAGCAGCCCGACGCATTGCAGCGGCCAGACGTAATCGACCATCAATACCTGGCCGATTCGCTTGACCGTGAGCGGTTCGATCGGTGTCGCGACGGTCGAAATCGCCGGCGTCTTGTAAATCGCCCAGATCAGCCCACCGAAGACAGCCAGGGCGATGACAATCCCGGCCCAATTGAAACGTTCAGGTGCGATCGCATCGCGTCGCGTCAGCAGAATCGTGAATACGATCAACACAGCGACGGCGCCGACATAAACGAACACTTGTACGAGTCCGACAAACTCGGCCCCGAGCAGGAAATAGAAGGCGGCGACACCGACAAATGCCACGGCCAGGCTGAGCGCGGCATGAATGAGTTTGGAAAGCGAGGCGGCAGCAATCGCGGCCGCGAGAGTCAATATGGCGATAATGACGAAGGCCACGCTGCTCATTCGGCGAAGCGATAGGTGCGAGGGGCGAATCTCTTTCGCGTGTCGAGTAGGCGCGACAATACGAGATAAACAACCGCGATCACAGCAAGCGACCAAAGCCATCCAGCCATTCCGCGCCCCTGGTAATGCCATATGGCGGCGGAAAGAATGCAGGTAAAGGACATCGGCAGCATGAACTTCCAGGCGAAGTTCATGATCTGATCCACCCGAGTGCGTGGTAGCGTTCCGCGAACCCAGATATAAACCAATAGCAGCGAGGCCAGTTTGGCGAAAAACCAAAAGTACGACGGAATAAGCTGAAGCGGAGCCATAGGCGCATGCCAGCCGCCGAGAAACAAAGTCACAGCCAGACCGCTGATCGCGAACATCCCAAAATATTCAGCCATGAAAAATGTCGCGTACTTGAAACCAGAATATTCGGTCATGTGACCGGCCACGATTTCCGACTCGCCTTCGGGGACGTCAAAGGGGGTGCGATTCGATTCGACCAGGCCAGAAACGAAAAACAAAATGAATGCGGTCGCGCCCCACGGCGTGATGACGAACCAATGCGGAAGGATCCCGAGAAAATAACCGTCCTGGGCTGCGACGATGGCGTCAGGCGAGAGTGAACCAACAACCATCACCACCGGGAGAACAGTGATAATGAGAGGTAATTCGTAGCTGATCATCTGCGCGATCGCGCGCATGGCACCGAGCATGGAAAATTTATTGTTGCTGCCCCAGCCGGCCATGAAAACCGCCAGCTCCGTGGTAGAACCGATGGCGAAGAAGAATAAGATGCCGCCATCGATCGCGAACGGTGTCATGTTCCGGCCGTACGGGATCACTCCGAGGGTGAGAATTGCGGTCGCCGCGACGAGAATCGGCGCAAGGAAATGCACAACCTTGTCGGCGCGCGCAGGGACGATGTCTTCCTTGATCAACATCTTGATCCCGTCCGCCACTGGCTGAAAAAGTCCAAAAGGACCGACGCGATTTGGTCCATAGCGATTTTGGATGCGTCCAAGAATCTTTCGCTCCAAGACGGAAATGAGGGCAAAGAGTGTCAGAAACACCGCGAGCAGTGCGGCGATGTTGATGAGCGCGGAGACAATTTGCATCACCCAATCGGGCGCACCGGCCAGGGGTGAAAGTAAATGCTGCTTCGCGCGAATGAAAATCTGGTCGATCACGTCAGTCCCCGCCGATGAAGAAAGCGGGCGAACATTTTTTAATCAAGAGCGAACAATGGATTCAAGGGGTTGATGCGTTTTCGATGGTGTTCTTTTATGCTGTAATCGGTATCCATCTGCCGCTGTTTTGCTATGGTTTATAGCGTGACGCCGAATCCCTATTTTTTTATCGTCGTCTTCGCTGGTGTCGCATTGGTATTTCCCATCCTGCCGCTGGCGCTGGCATGGTTATGGCGACGGTTCTTTCAGCCGCCGAAACCGGGTGCGGAAAAAAACGCAACTTACGAATGTGGCGTTGAATCGGTCGGGGAAGCGCAGGTCCAGTTTCGATCGCAGTATTACCTCTACTGCATTATTTTTCTGATCTTCGATGTGGAGGCAGTGTTTCTGGTTCCCTTTGCGGTGGCATTCACCGGTCTGCCGGTGGGCGCGTTTATCGCCATCCTTGTTTTCCTGTTACTTCTGATTGAAGGCCTGATTTGGGCCTGGAGCAAAGGCTGTTTAGATTGGGCGCTCGCGCAGTAGTTGAAACCGTTAAAACAGTTACATTGTTAAAACGGGAGAATGACTGAGCAAATCGACGAGGGACTTCGTAACGAACTGCAACGACAAGGGATCTGGGTGACCTCGATGCAGGACCTCTACAATTGGGGCCGGCGTAACTCGATCTGGCCGCTGCAATTCGGGCTGGCCTGTTGCGCGATTGAAATGATCGCCACGGCGGCTTCGCGTTACGACATTGCGCGTTTTGGCGGGGAAGTGTTCCGGCCATCGCCCCGCCAAGCCGACCTCATGATTGTCGCCGGCACGGTCACGAAGAAAATGGCGCCACAAATTGTTCGGCTCTACAACCAAATGCCCGATCCGAAGTACGTTATTTCCATGGGCGCCTGTGCCATTTCGGGCGGACCATTCAAACAAGGCTACAATGTGCTCAAGGGGATCGACCGCTATATCCCGGTCGATGTCTACATTCCTGGTTGCCCGCCCAGGCCCGAAGCGTTGCTGCACGCTTTCATGGAACTCCAGCGGAAAATCGACGGGCAAAAACTGACCGGTATTACCAAGGCGGAGCACCTTGATCCTGGTCAGCCGAGTGAGTTTCCGGTGCCAGCATTTGGGGAGCATGATCTGGAACCGGTGGCGAACCCGGATGTGTTTCATCCGCCCAAGATGGAGAGGCAGAGTTAAAAAAGTTACATGAGTTACAACGTTACAAACGGGAATGCTTCGGAGCGGGAACATGCCGGGAATTCAGATGGAAATGGATTCCAGACCTTCGAGGATCTCGGGGTTTACCGGACAGCGCGCGAATTTCGAAAAGCAATGTACGCGGTTAGTCGCCGTCTGCCCGACTCTGAGAAATACGATCTAGCAAGCCAGATTCGCCGTGCCGCGGTGTCACTGACCAATAACATTGCTGAAGGGCACGGACGTTTTCATTACCCTGATCAAATACGATTTATTCTCCACTCGCGCGGTTCGTTGGAGGAACTTGTCGACGACCTAAACATCTGTTCAGACGAGAATTACCTTCTTGCTGATGACGTTGTGAAGCTGAAAGAACAAGCTTCGGGCGTCCTTATCCTGATCAATGGGTATTTGCGTTACCTTCGAAGTCGTTCCTCTTCCATCCAAGAGTCCGACGATTCCTATTCAGCAAGCACGGATCTGCTCGACGATCCGCTTTTGTAACTTTGTAACCTTTTTAACTTTTGTAACGTGGCCCTGGAGTCTTTGGAAGAAATCAAATTGCGCGCCGAAGCGGCTGTTCCCGGAGCACAGATCAGGGTCATTCCGAATCCGAGTCCGGCGAACCAGCCTTCACTCCTACTTGATAACGAACGCGCGAGCGCGGTGGCGACGTTTCTGCGAGATGATCCCATACTGCGACTCGATTATTGTTCAAACGTGACTGGGGTTGACTGGCTCGATCGAAAGGTAAAGAAGACGATCAAGGTAAAGAAGGTCATCGACGGTGAAGAAAAGGAAGTAGATGAGACCAAGGAGGAGTTAGTTCCAGGCTATCTCGAAGCGGTCTATCACCTTTTCTCAATTACGCACAAGCATGGTCCGGTCGTGATCCGAATGCGGACGGCAAACCGCGCTCGGGGCACGCGGTTACCGTCGCTTACTCCAATCTATCGCAGCGCTGAATTTCAAGAGCGCGAGATTTTTGACTTGTACGGCGTTCACTTTGAGAGCCATCCGGATCTGCGGCGCATTTTGATGTGGGATGAGTTCGTCGATCACCCAATGCGGAAGGATTATCGCGAACCGGACGACTACGAATATGAACCCACGCCGCATGATGACGTGCTGGAGAAGGCAAAACAACATTATACGGCCCGGCCGGAGTTAGATGGAGCGGAGAGCATCAGGCCTCAGGCCGGTTAAATTGTTGAATTGTTACAATGTTAAATCGGGAACGAAACGCTGCCGTTTTAACGATTTAATAGTTTTCACCTTTTTAACTTCACTATTCGTATGAACGAGCAAGTACTCGAACCCATTGAGCGCCCGCCGACGACAATGAGTTCCAGGCTCGAGGGCGAGCTCATGGAAGTCTCGATGGGACCACAGCATCCCTCCACCCATGGCGTGTTTCGCATGAACGTGGCGCTCAATGGCGAGATCGTGGTCAAGCTCAAACCTGTTTTTGGTTATCTTCACCGCAACCACGAGAAGATCGGCGAGAACACCAGCTATCTCGGTTCGATGCCCTACACCGACCGGCTCGATTACTTCTGCTCGATGACTAATAACTGGGCGTATGCACTCAGTGTTGAAAAACTCGCCGGGATCGAAGTACCCGAGCGCGCTGAATACTTGCGCGTCATTCTGGCCGAATTAACCCGACTTCAAAACCATACTTCACTTCTTGGATTTCTTCTGAATGACATGGGGGCCTGGGGCACTCCGCTCATGTATGCATTCCGCGAACGAGAAAAGGTTCTGGATCTGTTCGAGTCGCTCTCGGGCTCGCGCATGATGTGTGACTACATGCGTTTCGGCGGGTGCCGGGTCGACGCCGGCACGGACTGGATAGAACGGGCCAAGAAAGTAGTCGATGCGTTTCCACGCTTTCTCGATGAGTTCGAAAACCTGGTCGTCTCAAATGAAATCCTGATCGCCCGCACACAGGAAGTAGGCAAGCTATCCGCTGACCTAGCGATCAATGCCGGTATCACCGGACCAATGTTGCGCGCGTGTGGCGTGAACTACGACATACGCAAAGTGGATGGCTACGGAATTTACCCCCGGTTTAAATTTCGGGTGCCACTCGGCGAACATGGCGACACCTACGATCGACTGATGATGCGTGTCCTGGAGATGCGCGAAAGCATCGGAATCCTTCAGCAGGCGTTTAAGCAAATACCAGGCGGTCCGGTCATGAATCCGAAGGTCAAGATTCGGGCCTTTCGGCCGCCGCTTGGTGAAGCCTATGGGCGCATCGAAGGCCCGAAGGGAGAACTTGGCTTCTATTTAATCAGCGATGGTTCGGGGAACCCGTACCGTTACCGCGTGCGACCACCGAGTTTCGTCAATCTTACTATCCTGGAAGATCTCTGCCTCGGTCATACCGTTGCTGACGTGATGGTGATATTAGGCAGCGTGGATATTGTGATGGGAGAAGTGGATAGGTGACGCGGAGGTTAAAAAAGTTAAAAGGGTTACAATGTTAAAACGGCTCCGAATCCGTACCCATTTAACGATTTAACAGTTCTAACAATTTGACCTTTTCACGACGTAATTCCTGAAACCGTGTAACTGTTGTAACGTTGTAGCTCCGCCTTGTTTCACTTTCTATGCGCGACGACAGTCGAGTGATTCTCCTCGTCGTTCTACTTGGGACGGGTTGCAGTAGCCTCTGGCAAGGCCCATCGGTGCATCCGATTTCGTCCAAGCCGCCCGAATCCGCAATCGTCCTTAGCGCGCCGGTAACGGTGCGCGATCAGAGCGCGACCGACACATTTCCCGCAGGAAAATATCGCCCGCTTTACGAAGATCGGGGCGGTTACTATTTCGAAGCTCCCACCAAAGTCGTCGTCGATGATGTCGCCGTCTTCGCGCATGAGGGTGGACTTTATGTCGCGCGCGGCGCGACTGAACCAACGCGTTGGTATGTGACTCGCCCCAACGGAAAGACAATGGGCCGTTTCAAGAAAATTCCTCCATATACGCTGATCCGTGATTGAAGTCAGAGGTTAGCAGTCACTCGGCCGCTTCCTCGAGACCTACTTGGCAAAGCTTCCGATAGGGCATAATGTTCTATCCTGTGCATAGCTGGACAACCAGCCCAAGAGGTAACTTGAAACTCTGTAACCATCCTCCCCTCCATTTAACGTTTAACGATTCAATGGCTTACCGATGACATACTCATGATCGGCACAGGTATATTGAAGGGCATGGCCGTTACAGCGAGGAACTTTATCGGAAGTTACTTCGAGAAGGATCGCCTGATTACCGTCCAATACCCCGAGGAGCGCAATCCGCTTCCAGAGAACTATCGGAACTTTCCATTTCTAATTTATGACGGGAATGACGCCGAAGCCGGATTGCGTTGCGTAGCTTGCAAGATTTGCGAGAAGGAATGCCCGCCGCAATGCATCTATATTACCAAGAGCGAAGATAAGAAGCCTGACTACATGGGTAAGCCGCAGTTCTATCCAGCGGTCTTCGATATCGATATCTCGGTCTGCATGAGTTGTCAGATCTGCGTCGAGGTTTGCCCCTTTGAAGCCATTAAGATGGACAAGGTATTTGAGCTGAGCCGACGGGAGCGCTTCGACGCGTTGCTCACGCGCAAGAACGAGCTGGCGAAGTCAAATAGCTACTATCACCAGATTCATCCGACGGAAGCGGCCGAAGTCGATGCGAAATTGACCGAAGCGGCGGCAAAAAAGAAACCGGCGGCCGGGGCAGGATCTACCCAACCTGCCGGCGCGAGCCCTTCTCAGACTGGCGGCTGATTCGGTTGCGCGCGACTATGGTAAGCCGTTTACGATAGCTTTCGGGCGAATCAGAAAGGGCATTTAGATAAGTCTCAAGCGGGGACAGCAGCTGCTACAGCCTTCGGCATCGTAAGCCGCTTGCGATACCGGTCTGAACGCGGCAATAAGATCGGCAATCGACTGCCTTTAATTGACCTTTTCGGGCGCCTCGACAGAGAGAGGCGGCTACAGTTTACCCACCATCGTTGCCGATCGCTTCGACCGGGCAACCTTCCATCGCCTCCTTACAAACGGCTTCTTCTTCCGGCGTTTCAGGTTGCTTGTAAACATAGGAGTGACCGCCATCGTCATTGCGTCTGAAATTGGCTGGCGCAGTTTCGCGGCATAGATCGCAATCGATGCACTGGTCATCAACGTAGAATTTCCCAGGCGCGTTCTCCGGATATTTGTTCGCTGCGTCCGCCATACGATTGGTATTTTACCGGCCTAGCGGAATAAGGCAAAGCAACCCTGATGCCGCCGCATGCAATAGAGATAAGAAAGCGAAGGATTTGTCGAATATCCAATCAGCCGAAATCCTTTGCCGGCGTAGCGGAGTTGACACGGATTCGCAGGCGGAATGATCCAGCGCCCGGAACGCCGGTCGAAAGTGAGACCGGCGAGAGCGCGCGACGCGATTGTTCTACACAGACTTTGTCCGCCCGGAAGTTCTGACTCGCGGAAATGTGGATCGTTCGTTTAGCTCTAAGACGGCCATACACCTTCACGGTGATGGCCATCCTCGTCGTGCTGCTTGGAATCGTGACGATCGCGCGGATGGCCACGGACATTTTTCCGACTATCAACATCCCAGTCGTCAGCGTGATTTGGAGCTACCCGGGCGTCGCACCCGAAGAAATGGAAAAGCGTTTCGTCACGGTCTGCGAGCGCGCGATGACGACCACGGTCAACGACATTGAGCACATCGAGTCGCAGAGTTACAACGGCGTCGCGGTCATCAAAGTTTTTTTCCATGAAGGCGCAAAAGTGGAAGCGGGCGTCGCGCAGATCACATCGATTTGCCAGACGCTTTTGAGGATCATGCCACCGGGTACGACGCCCCCGCTCATTATTCAATACAGCGCGTCGAACGTGCCGATTCTGCAATTGGGCTTGAGCAGCAAAACGCTTTCCGAGCAGCAACTCTACGATCTCGGCTTGAATTTCATCCGCACGCAGCTCGCCACCGTGCAAGGCGCGCAGGTGCCGCTGCCCTACGGCGGAAAATCACGCCAGATCATGGTCGATATCGATCCGGCAAAACTTTACGGCAAGGGTCTCTCACCGACCGATGTAAGCAACGCGATCAACGTGCAGAATGTCATCCTCCCAGCCGGCACACAAAAGATCGGCGACCGCGAATACAATGTGCGGCTCAACTCCAGTCCCGAGGTCTTGCAAATCCTGAACGATTTGCCGATCAAGCAGGTGAACGGCGCGGTGATTTACATCCGCGACGTCGCCCAAGTGCGCGATGGCTTCGCGGTGCAGACCAACATTGTCGCGCAAAATCGGATTCGATCCGCGTTGCTTACCGTTTTGAAAAGTGCGAGCGCGTCCACCATCGACATCATCAAGCGCGTGAAGCAAGCGCTGCCGCGAATTCAGGCAACTTTGCCGAAGGAACTGGAAATGACACAGCTCTTCGATCAATCGATTTTCGAGCGCGCGGCTATCAACGGCGTTTTGCGCGAAGGCGTCATTGCGGCCTGTCTGACCGCGCTAATGATTCTGCTTTTCCTGGGAAATTGGCGCTCGACGCTCGTGGTCGCGACCTCGATTCCGCTGTCGATCTTCTGCTCGATCATTGTCCTGGGCGCGCTGGGCCAGACCGTAAATATCATGACCCTGGGTGGCCTTGCGCTGGCGGTCGGCATTCTTGTCGATGACGCCACCGTTGAGATCGAAAACATCCATCGCAATCTCGCGATGCGGAAACCGATGATCCGCGCCATTCTCGACGGCGCGATGCAGATCGCGGTGCCGGCTTTCGTTTCGACCCTGTGCATCTGCATTGTATTTGTGCCGATCTTTTTTCTAAGCGGTGTGGCCAAGTATCTTTTTCAACCGCTGGCGATGGCGGTCATCTTCGCCATGCTGTCCTCTTATCTTCTTTCCCGCACCGTTGTCCCGACGATGGTGAAATTTCTGATGCGCGGGCATCTCGAGGAAATCGATACCAGTCTCGCGCACGGGCTCGGCGAGCACGATGGCAGGGAAGCGAAAATTGACAATGAACACCGGAAGGAACGCTCGAAACGCCCAAAGAAAGGACGACAGGGTTTTCTTGGAAAAGTCTTAGGATTCCTAAGCGGAATTCACGAAAGCTTCAATCGCGTCTTCGAAAAAGTGCGCGACCGTTATGTCGAGGCTCTGCGTTGGTGCCTTGGGAATCGCAAGATCGTCTTTATCGCCATGGGAGCGATGGTGTTTATTTCGCTTTGCGTGGTCCCGTTTCTAGGGCGCGATTTTTTTCCGGCGGTGGACGCCGGGCAATTCCGATTGCACGTGCGTGCACCAGCTGGAACACGGCTCGAAGCGACGGAGGAGCGCTTTTATCAAGTCGGTCGCGCCATTCGCGAGGTGATTCCGCCTAACGAAATAGACAACGTGCTTGATAACATCGGTCTGCCGGCGAGCGGAATTAATCTCGCTTTCAGCGACAACGCTACCATCGGTGAGGCGGACGGCGAAATTCTGGTCGCGCTCACTCCAAAGCACAAGCCGACTGCGCAATACATGCACATCCTGCGCGAGAAATTGCACCGCGATTTTCCGGACATGGAGTTCTTTTTCGCGGCACCGGACATCGTTAGCCAGATTTTGAATTTCGGGATTCCGGCGCCGATCGACATTCAGGTGACGGGACGCGACCCGAAGGGCTACGAGATTGCGAACCAAATCAAACAAACCGTCGCGCAAATTCCCGGCGCGGCCGATGTGCACGTACACCAGGTCGTGCACGGTCCGGATTTGCGTGTGAATGTCGATCGCACCCGCGCGCAGCAGATTGGTCTCAGCCAGAACGACGTCGCACGCACCATGTTGATTTCGCTCAGTTCGAGCGGCCAGGCGTCGCCGAACTTCTGGCTCAATTTTCAGAACGGCGTGAATTACCAGGTCGCT
>QHNU01000233.1 GCA_003218525.1 Verrucomicrobiota bacterium | reverse complement strand
TCATCGAGCGGCCAATTACCTCAAACTTCCGCGAAGGTTTGAGCGTGCTCGAGTACTTCATCTCGACACATGGTGCTCGAAAAGGCCTTGCCGACACGGCGTTGAAGACAGCCGACTCAGGTTATCTCACCCGTAAGTTGGTAGACGCTGCCCAGGACGTGATCATCAATGCGGAGGACTGCGGCACGGTCAATGGCATCATCGTACGCTCGATCTACGAGGGGGACGAAGAAGTTGTTGACCTTGGCCAGCGAATTATCGGTCGGGTCAGCTGTGAGACGATTGTCGATCCGGTTGACAAGAAAAAGAAGATCGTAAAAGCCAACCAACTGGTCGACGAACAAATCGCGGCCAATCTACAGCGAATCGGGGTGGAGCAGTTAAAGATTCGCTCCGTACTCACCTGCGAATGCGGTCGAGGTGTTTGTGCGATGTGTTATGGGCGCAATCTCGCTACCGGCCAGTTCGTTAAACTGGGCGAGGCGGTCGGGATCATAGCCGCCCAATCAATTGGTGAACCCGGCACGCAGTTGACCATGCGGACCTTCCACATCGGCGGAACGGCCAGTCAAACGTTCAAGCAGCCGATCATCAAGGCGAAAAACGACGGTCATCTTCAGCTCAACGACCTTCGCACAGTCCAGGCGCTCGATGGGAGCTGGATTGTTCTGAACAAGAACGGCTCGATCGGCGTGCACAATGCCGAAGGTCGCGAACTCGAACGTTACAATGTCGTGATCGGGTCCGTTATTTCGAAGGCGGATGGAGGCGAGGTGAAAAAGGGCGAAACCTTTGTTCAATGGGATCCGTACAACGTGCCGATCCTCACGGACAAGACTGGCAAAGTCGAATTCCGTGACATGATCGCGGGTGTGACGATTAAACGAGATGTTGATGAAGCGACGGGCCTGATGGGCACCGTCATCATCGAGCATAAGGAAGACCTGCATCCGCAGATCGTGATTGTCGGTGAGAAAAAGGAGGTGCTGGCGAGCTATTCCATTCCGGCCGGAGCGCATGTCATTGTGGAGGAAGACCAAAAGGTTCGTGCTGGCGCGCTCCTGGCCAAAACGCCGCGCAAAGTGGCGAAAACGAAGGATATCACCGGAGGGCTGCCACGAGTGGCAGAACTGTTTGAGGCGCGGCGTCCAAAAGATGCCGCTGAAATCGCCAAGATCGACGGCACTGTTGAAATGGGCGGCACCGTGCGCGGCAAGCGCCGTCTCATCCTTAAGGACGTGGAGACCGGCTCAGAAGAGGAACACCTCATTCCATTGACGAAACACATTATCGTCTTCAAGGGCGATTTTGTGCGGAAAGGGCAACAGCTCACCGAAGGCCCGGTCGTACCACACGAAATCTTGGAAGTGTGTGGACCGCAGGACTTGCAGGAACATCTGGTTAACGAGGTGCAGGAAGTTTACCGGCTTCAGGGCGTGGAGATTAACGATAAGCACATCGAGATCATTGTGCGGCAAATGCTGCGCAAGGTGAAGATTACCGATCCCGGCGACACAACGCTGCTGTGGGGTGATCAAGTCGATAAACTGGACTTCGAAGCGGAAAATAAGAGCGTGGTCGAGCAAGGTGGTAAACCCGCAGAAGCGGTGCCAGTATTGCTCGGAATTACCAAGGCTTCGCTCGAGACCGATAGCTTCATTTCGGCCGCATCGTTCCAAGACACGACCCGAGTGCTTACCGAAGCGGCTACGCTCGGAAAGGTGGATCGGCTTCGTGGATTTAAGGAAAATGTCATCATGGGTCACCTCATTCCGGCCGGCAGCGGGTTTCCTAAACACCGCGAGATCCGGCTCATCGAAAAAGGCGAGCCCATTGGTGCGCCGGTGATGGAAGAGCCGGAGGCGCAGCCGGCGATCGGATAACGCACCGAGCGCGAATCGCAATGTTGGTAGGGCGAGATTCTGTCGAGCCGATGGCTCCGGGGAGCGTTCTCCTACCGTGTTGAATCGAGATGTCGATCGCGACGAAGACCGGCGACAAAGGGCAGACCTCGCTCATGTACGGACGCCGTGTGGGAAAGAGCGATCACCGGGTCGATGCTTACGGATGTGTCGATGAGTTAAACAGCGCTCTTGGGCTGGCACGCGCGGTGGCAACGGATGATTTCGTCCGCGATGAAATTCTAACCGCGCAGAAGGAGTTGATCACGGTCATGGGCGAACTCGCGACGATGCCAGTGGATCTTGAGCGTTATCATAAGGACGGTTTCACGTTTACGACCGGTGCCATGGTTGACCGAGTGACCGGGGTAATCGACAAAATCGAAAGCGGCGAAAAAATGAAGTTCAAAGATTGGGTTCTCCCTGGCAGTTCGCTGGAAACGGCCACCCTTGATCTTGCCCGGGCGACTTGCCGCCGCGCAGAACGGCGGGTGGCGTCACTCGCGGCCGAGACTAAAGATTTTAATGCTGAAATTCTCCGCTACCTGAATCGATTGTCCGATCTGTGCTGGCTTTTGGCGCGACAGATTGAGCTGACGAATGCGCGGTCGAAGTGAACATTCAGTTTGCCTTTAGCGCGCCGCTGTAGCATCTTCCTGTCCGCTCGCCCAGTGGCGAGCGCTCTGATTTTCTATGGTAAATACAAGCGAACTCGTCCCAGAGCTTTTGGAAGCGGGCGTACATTTCGGGCATCAGACCAAGCGCTGGAACCCGAAGATGCGACCATACATT
>QHNU01000232.1:610-3447 GCA_003218525.1 Verrucomicrobiota bacterium | reverse complement strand
CGATCGGTCTTCCGAACTGCAGACGCTCCTGAGAATACTTGAGTGCAGCCTCGTAGGCGCCCATCGCGCATCCGGTCGCCATCCAGCCAACGGCGTAGCGGGTTATCTTCAGCACCCTCGCGGTGTCCTTGAAAGAGTTACCACCCTGAAGGCGGTTTGCTTCCGGCACGCGCACGTCCTTCAACGTGATGTGACCGTTCTGCACGACCTTAAGCGCGACTTTGTTCTCAATCTTGTCCACGCTAAAGCCGGGCGTGGTCTTGTTCTCGACAATGAAGCCTTTAACCTGGTTGTCGGCGACATCCCGTGCCCAGATGACTGAGATGTCGCACCAAGGTGCATTGCCGATCCAGCGCTTCTCGCCGTTAAGAATCCAAGTATCGCCGTCGCGCTTCGCCGTTGTTAGCAAACCGCCGGACGCGCCGGAACCTACCAGCGGTTCGGTTAGGCCGAAGCAGCCGATCTTTTCAAAGCGCGCCATCGGTGGTAGCCACTTCTGCTTCTGCTCTTCCGATCCATCGATATAGATAGAGCCCATAGCGAGGCCGATGTGCACACCCAGAAAGGTGGAGAAAGATGGGTCAACCCGCGCGACCTCCATTTGGATAAAGCCTAAGAGCGCGAGGCTTCCGCCAGCGCAGCCGTAGCCCTTCATCGCCACGCCACCGATGCCGAGTTCCTTAACCCCCGGCAATAGTTCGAAGGGAAATTCATCCCTTACCCAGTAATCGGTGATAACCGGCGCGACCTTGGTTTCCATAAACTCACGCACGCGTTTAACGATCGCGAGCTCCTCCGCTGGCAAGGTTTCGTAGAGATAGTAGAAGTCGCTGTTCGGCGCAGGCAATGGCTTATGTGGCTTAGCGCCTTTTGCGGCCGCTGGTGCGGCAGTAGTTTTTGTAGCAGCAGGTGTGGTGGTTGTAGTTGGCATATTAGGTTTCCTTTTCGTTAGGCTGAGAGTTGGACCGACCAGGCGTCGGTCTTGTTTGGAACCGCGGTTAGTTTCGACCCGTTCGAGCGATAGAGCGCCCAACCGAGGACGTAGTCCGCGATCTTTGTTTGCTGAAGGAATGTGAAATTGGCCTGGTCGGGGAATTCTTTGTAATCTGTTTCCGCTTTCGATTCTCGATAGAGATCGAAGTTCGCTTTGACGAGTGACGGTGGTGCGAAGCGGTCCTTGCCACCGGCCACCAGGAGAAGCGGCGCCCGCGTGTCGTTGCGAGCGTTCACTGTTGTCGCTGCGTGTCGGGTAAAATTTGCCAAGATGGTTTGCAACAGGACACGATTTGGCCCAGGGAAAGCGTAACGTGTGAAAGCCGAGCGTGATTGCGCTTCCGTCAGCGTGTTAGCAAACGTCTCATGAAATTGTTTTGGACTTAGTGAAGTCGTCTCGCGCTTGTTGAAAGGATTGCCGAGAGCTGAAAGTGCGATCTTCAAACTCGATAACGGAAGTCTGCGAACGCCTTTAATCGAAGCTGGAGCAACGGCGACGCCGGCTGCGCCCCAGCCCCGATCGAGAAGTATCTGAGTTACCAAACCGCCGAAAGAATGTCCGATAATGATCGGCGGCGTTTCCAACTCGCGAATCAGTTGCTCGTAATAATCGACAACGTCCGCCAGGCCTAGTGACGCAAAGTTACTTGGATCACCCCGCAGTTGTTCGATTTCGCCTTCCCGGCCGGGCCAGTCCGCGGCAATGACACGATAACCCTTGTCAGTGTAGTGTTGGACCCAGAGCTCCCAACTGAGCGCACTGATCCAAAGGCCATTGATAAGAACGATGGTGGTGATGTTCATCGCGCGAACTCGCGGTAGCGACTGAGCAATTCGCCGGGAAACTCAAGCGGCGGACGGAAATTGAATGCGGCCAGACTGTTGATGAGCAGAGCATCGTGTCTGTAGTTGGACTCCCTAACAACTGACCGCAAAATTCGACACAACTTTTGAGCGAAACCGTGGCTCGGAGTTTTCATGCAATTGGAACGTGAGTAAGAGGAACTGGATCGACCGCGATTGGGTTGCGACTCGTTGTGAAAATGCGATTGAAGAAAATTTGAAACGAACGCGCAGCGCGTCCGCCCCGCCGGGCCAAGTAGCTAAACAAACCAAGTGACGCATCGGTCAAAAGCTCCTGACGAAGGCTTTCCGGCGCGAGATTCAATAGTTGGCAAACGTTCAGGAACGAAAACGGCCAGGAGCAATCATAGGAAATAACCCAGCGATAAGCATCGAGATAAAGTTCCCGCTCGATCGCGCTCGTCGCGCCGTGGAACCGACGCAGATCTTGCTTGGCCTGTTTGAGAACTCCGGCCGCCAGATCTTTCTGGCTGGTCTCGGATGTATAACCTTCGGCAGCGTTCATGTTGATTTGTTTGTTCATTCATTTCTCAAGCTTTCGAACGCCGACATTTCAGAAAATTTGAGATCTCTTGACCGAATCCCGGTTTTGCCGGCGGATCCTGGCGGACGCAGCCGGTTTCACATGGGTGAAATCTTTTTGGGATGCTTTGACCGCCGTCGCAGCGATCAGGAGGGCATCACAATTTCACGCAGGATCCGATTTGCGGCTATAAAGCGGGTAGCGCACCGCCTAATTCAACGCGCGTGCTTTGCTCAACGCTGCTTGCTTACCAGATCGGTAAAATCGGGTCGAAGATTTGTTCCTGCATCGCGGGTGAATCCGAAGATTCGATGACAGCAGCGCAGTTACCAGAGTAAATCCCTACGACTAACGGCACAACGTCAGCATCAGTGGATGACTCCCATGTGCTTATGATCGTTTCGAAGCGGACGCTGTCACCTTCGCGACCAGATGCTTGGTGACCGGTTGCTCGCTT
>QHNU01000232.1:0-447 GCA_003218525.1 Verrucomicrobiota bacterium | reverse complement strand
TTAGTCCCCGGTAGCGGTCGTCGTTCGAGTAGATCGTGGTGTTGAATTGGTCGTGAGAACGAATTGTGGTTAGCAAAAGCCGTCCCTCGCCGGGGTCGGTGTCGTCGGGGAGCGGCGCCGTCGAAAATTCGGCGCGTCCCGAAGGAGTCAGGAAAACGCGCTCCCGAGCCGGTTGGGCGATGCGGAATCCATGCGGGTGCCGCGCGCGAGTGTTGAAGTCCTCGAAACCTTCGAGGACCCGTTGCATTGTGTCACGAATGCGGTCGTAATTATCGATGTAATCCTGCCACGGCGTCTCGCTGTTAGGGAGCGTCGCCATCGCCATGCCTGCCAGAACCGCGCATTCGGAACGCAAGTGCGAGGAAGCAGGCTCTTTCATGCCGTACGAGATGTGCACCATCGACATCGCATCCTCGACGGTGACTCCTTGTTCGCCACCTCTCTGAA
>QHNU01000231.1 GCA_003218525.1 Verrucomicrobiota bacterium | reverse complement strand
GGATTTGCGACGCCTGCTCTTTCACCGTCGCGGTGAGAGCGGCGACTTCCTTCTTCAAGTCGTGCACGGTACGGTGCTCCTTGAGGAAGTCCTTCAGTAACATCTCGCTGGACTAATAGAATTTCTTACAAGTAGAGTTGTCATGTTTTTGTCGAGACTGGATTATTGAACTGCAACAACTGCAATCCAGTTCCGCCTGGAACTAGGAACTTTTACCAGCGCTCCCAAATACCGTATATTGGACTTTAGTCCTATGTGTTAGGAACCGGCGAAATTGCCGGATGCTTCCAGCACCAATTTGTCGAGCCGCATGGTCCACCGTCGTTCGAGCAAAGTTGACCCCACTTCAAAACGCGCTGACAGCTCGTCTGACGCCAGTCGCGCTTAAATAGTTCGCGGTAAATTTTCGCTGCGCGAAGTCGAGGGGGTGACCGGTCTGGGGGGTGGCCCCCTTTTCTATTGCCTTAGATTAGGCGTAATGCTGGTCTGCGAAAAAGTAGTAAAAAATGAAAGTTGTCACACATGCCCGTTTACAAAGTTCGGGTATCATGGACAAAAATTGAATGCGGGGAGCAAAAATGGATTCGATTTAGAATACATCCAATGAACCGCAAGCTTCTATCGCAGTTTAAAGACTTCGACTAGCGCAACGCCAGTACTGCCGTTTGCGCCGCTCACTAGCGCTGTATAGCTACCAGGACTTAACCTGGCGAGGATCGCCGATTCCGAATCGCTTGCCGGTGCATTGCCCGTGGCCTGGATCGCAGCTTCTTGAGTATCTCTCCAGTTATCGTCAAAAGCGATCGTGACGCCGTTGCCATCAATGAGCCGAAGAGCGGGGTCGGCCAGCATGTTGGTTATGCCAAATTGAGCGAGCGATGGCCCGATGGCGCGAATTAACAATTGGGCGGAACTGCCATCGGGTGCACTCGAAACGAAGCCACCGATCATCACAAAATCTCCAGTTTGGACCAAGCCGCGAGTCGAGATATTGGTCAATTGCGAGGAGCTGGCATTGTCCATAGAGTAAACCTCTACTAAACCAACGCCGCTTGTGCCGTTCTTGCCGGAGACGATCGCGGTGTAGGAGCCCGGTTGCAAAGTGGTGAGAATGGCGGATTCGCGCGAATCGCCGGGTCTTAAGTTGGTCGGTATTTTCCCGGAGTTCGGGTCCATCTGCCAGTCATCGTTCAGAGCGATCGAGGTATTGGCGTTATGTAAGTCAAGGACCGGATCCTGCAGCGGGTCAGGCACTCCGAAGTTAGCCAGTGTCGGCCCGATCGCTCGAACCAGAACCTGTTTCGCAGTGGTACCCGAGACAACAAAACCGCCGATAAGCACGTTATCGCCCGTTTGCACTAGCCCACGGGTGGAAATATTCACCAGGCTTGCAGAACCAGTCGGGGCTGGCGTAGCCAGGTTATAGCCGATTACGTCGAGGCTAATACCTTCCGGCGAACCGGCACTGACATCGGACGATTGACCAGCGCAACCGAACGCATTCTGCACATGCGGTTCCGGCTGAGGGCATGGCGGGCTCAGCCAGTCGCCGAAATCGCCACTCGGGTCCTGATTAAAATCGATGATGTCGGTGTTTCCGCTGTCGATCGAAAAATGGCGCGTTCCGGACGATGTAAGATTTCTCGTGCCGGGAGAAGACCAGCTGAACAAATCCATCGGCCGTAGATCGCTACCGCCGCCGTTGAGATGGGAGCCAAGACCCAGAGCTTCGTCAATCTCGTGCTCAGTCGACCGTTGTGCGTCGTCGTTGCCGCTGTTAACAGGCCGGGTGAATTGGAAAGGATCACTGGAATTTAGGGTGACAATTCCATCGTATATGAAACCGGGGCCGCTTCCCACATTTCCGTTGGCGGCCAGCCCCGGCGGAGTATCGAGCCCGATGGCCCTGCCATTAGCACCGCTGAGACTTACGTTTGTAGACAAGGCAGTCGCAGGCAGGCTCGCGTTTGCCCTGGCATCGTTGCCACTCGTGGCGTCTGCGTGCAACGCACCGATGTATGTATTCCACGGGATCGGATAGACCACCGATATGCTATCCGACACGGCGCGCCCCAGAGGACTACCATCCGCGTCGCTTGTCGAATAGCGGAAAAGGATCGAAACGGTGATCGGGTCGCTGAACAGATTCTCAAAGATCGACACGGCCTGAGTGATCATTGATTGGATCAGCATCGAGTTCGGGTTGGTAGTGATGGTGCTATCGAACGCGGCGTTGATGATCAGCCCAGCTCCGCTCGCTGTCATGCCAACCATTACCTGTGAATCAGCGCTTGTGCCCGCCGCATTATAAGCACGCACGCGATAGTAATATTTGGTACCTGCACTCAACCCGGTTACCACCCGGCCGGTCATGTTACCCACATCCAAATCCCGATACCCATCCACATAACTGCTAAAGGACTTTTGTTGAGAGACATCGAGCCGGTATCCCGTTGCTGCACTCACGCTGGTCCAACGAGCGAAGAAGGTGCTGCCAGTGGACATAACCGGGATTGACGATTGCGAGATCTTGCCGGCCGAGCGCGACTGATAGATCAGCGGGAGTTGCACTTCCTCTTCTCGTCCCGAGACATGTTCCCACCGCTGGGGTCGGTACACAATCGAAGCGCCAGGAGCTACGGTTTGCATGCCAGTAACGGCACTCGCAGCAAGCGGCAGCGCGACGAATGAAAACGCTACCCTTAACTTTAGGAAAAGGATCCGTTGCTCCATAGAACCCGTTGAATAGTTGCCGACAGTTCTCGCAAGCTGCTATCGCTTAACCGCGTTCAATATTCAGTCCGATTTACGCAAACTTAGTTTCTTCTCGTCTTCTAAAGCGAGACAAAAATTCCCGAATGGCCATTCCAGGGCGGGGATGGGTCAACTTCAAGGCAGCCCTGTCATCTGCGTAGGGCAATGCCTTATAAACGCGTAAGATTCTGAAGCTGTCCAACTAGCCATGCTTTCGTGGTATGTATCTGAGTAGTGATGGTCAATCGGCGCCCAGCGCCGGCCATGTTTGGTATAGCGCTGCAACAGCCCCACGTTCAGCCCGCCTTAGCGAGCTTGTCAGCGATGATCTCCCAATATTTCATCATCAGTACCAGAGTTAAAG
>QHNU01000101.1 GCA_003218525.1 Verrucomicrobiota bacterium | reverse complement strand
TTGCATGAGACCACGGCGTCACTCACGCTCCAAAATGGCCTGGGTAACGAGGAGTTTCTGGCACGACATTTCGGCGCCGAGCGAGTGGCGGGTGGTTTGGGTTTCATCTGCCTGAACCGCGTCTCACCCAGCGTGATCGAACATTTCGATTATGGATCCCTCACCATCGGTAAGTTCACCGGACTTCCTAAACCGCGAACCCATAACATTGCATCGGAGTTTAAACGCTGTGGCGTCGTCTGTGCCGTGGTCGAAAATCTCATGCGCGAACGCTGGCGCAAACTGGTTTGGAACATTCCATTCAATGGGCTTTCAATCGCGGCTGGCGGAAGTACGACGCGAGACATTTTGCAGGATGATTCCCTTAGACTTTCGGCATTGGGTTTGATGGATGAAATAATCGTCGCGGCGTGGGCGTGTGGAAATGGTTTGCCGGAGAACGTCGCGCTCGAGCAGATGAAACGAACCGAAACGATAGGTGCCTACAAGCCGTCGATCCTGCTCGATTTCGAAGCCGGGCGCGCGCTCGAAGTGGAGACGATCTGGGATGAACCGCTCCGGTGCGCGCAAGTGGCTGGCGCGACCATGCCGCGGCTCGAGCAGTTGTACGCCGTTTTGAAATCGCTAGACGGCCGGCGCCAATGAAACGGAGCGAACGGCCAACCGCAATCCAAGTTCGAAATGGGCAGCGATCAATCAAAATTCGCCTGCCCGAGCTCCAATCGTTCGCGGAGATCGCCTGCGCAGTGGTTTCGAATCATAAGCGACTCGGATTTGCCTCCGCTTCGAATCCGATGATCGGTGTGGCCATTATTAGTGACCGGCAAATGGCGAAATTGCACCTACGATTCTCCGGCATTGCCGGTCCGACTGATGTCCTCACTTTTCACCATGGGGAAATCGTGGTCAGCGCCGAAACGGCACGCCGTCAAGCCCGCGCGTTTGGGAGCACTACTGAAGATGAATTGCGGCTTTACATTTTGCATGGACTGCTGCACCTCTGCGGATTCGATGACACGTCGGCGCGTGCCCGAGCGGCGATGCGTCAGGTCCAGGATCAATTGCTGGGCGATGCACTCCGTCGCGAAAGACGTCTGAAAAAACCGCAACCGGTTTGAATGGACAAGCCCGCGTGTTAGTTTGACTAATGAGCGGGCAGCGTCGGGAGGACGAGGCACCAAGCGCGTCTCAGTTGATGGAGTATCCGGTGATCGCTCAGGGAACCGTCGAAACACCGACCGTTGAAAAGGAGGAGGCGACTAAAGGGGAAATTCAAGCGCCATGGAACGTGGTCGTCCACAATGATCCGGTAAACTTGATGACTTATGTCACGATGGTCTTTCAGCGCGTCTTTGGTTATCCGCGTGAGCGGGCAGAAAAACACATGCTTGAAGTGCATCAGAAAGGCAGATCGATTTTGTGGAGCGGGGTCCGGGAACGCGCTGAGCTCTATGTCCAGCAACTACACGCATACTTGTTGCTTGCTACGATCGAAAAACCAGGGTGATGGAAATTTGTCGCCAGAACGAGAGCCTTGAGATTCGCGAACTTGATCCGTTTCTCGCAGAATTATTGCGGCAGATCCCGGACAGCGTAAACACCAAGAACTCGCCTGCGGCCGAAGAGCGTCTCTTGAGTGCTCCTGCCGAAGCGAAGGAGACGGAGTTTCGGTCGGAATGGAAGCTTTATGTCGTGCCGGAACTGCGCCGCTTATTTCAATCGTCCACGGAAACGGTTCGCCAAGACTTGGAGCAATTGCATTGCACGAAAAAACCGTTCGCCAATTGCACCCTGAAAATCCCGCTGGCACACGCCGACGCGTGGCTGAATGCTCTCAATCAGGCGCGATTAGCTATCGCAGCCAGCTATAATTTTACCGAACACGAGCTTGCCGATCATTTCCGTTCGCCTTTTGGCAACCGGCGCGATTTGGGATTATTTCAAGTCAACTTCTACGGATTTCTTCAGGAGTTTATCTTGCGCGAGATCCCCGCCTGCACCGACGAGGGCTAAGCTTTCTTGCGATCCCGCACCATCTCCATCAGCCGAGCTTTAATCTGATCGGAGGCTTTCGCTGGCTTCAAACTCAAAGCGAAGGCTTCGCTCAAGGTGTAACATTTGGCGATAAAATCTTCCGCTTTTTGTCCGAATTTTCGTCGCGCTTTCTCAAACTCGGAAATTTCCTCGGCGTCCAAGGCGCCGATCACAAACAGCCGAGCTTGGTTTTGAAACCGCTCAAAGTTCATCGCGCAGTTCCTTGAGGCCGTCGTAGATTTTCTTCAGGCCTAGTTCTAAGCGGGTCTTCACTGTGCCTAGAGGTGTATTCGTATTTGCCGCGATTTCGCGCTGACTCATTCCGCGAAAAAACGCCAGCTCGATGGCCTGTTGTTGGGCGGGCGGAAGGACAGAGATGACTCGGCGGATAAGCACGCGCGTATCGCCGATGGCGATTTCCTCCTCCGTGGCATTGTGAACCCAAGCGTCCGGCTGTTGCTCGGTTTCTTGCTGAAGTCGTTCTTCGGCGCGGGCATAAGCCTGTTTTTTACGCAATCCGTCGATCGCCCGCCGCCGAGCCAGCGTCACCATCCAGCCCAGCGGCTTACCCTTTTGAGCGGAGAAGTTTTTCGCCTGGTTCCAAATCTCCATGAAGATTTCTTGCAGCAAGTCGTCCGCCTCTGCTTCGTTGTGAATAACGCGAAGAATCAGAGCTTTGATGATCCCGTTGTAGCGATCATATAGTTGGGCGAGCGCTTCCGGATCTTCGGCCTGAATGCCGAGCATCAGTTCCAAATCGGTCGGGGCGCCGGGCTCAAGCTCCGGCATCCCGCTCGACGGTCGCTCCGGGGTTTCAGGCTCTTCGTCGGCTTTAGGTAAACGCTTGCGAGATCTCACACTCTTGTGATTCGAAATTTTGCCGGGAAGAGGCAGTCTTAGTCCGGAACTGACGCGGCGTCCACCGGCGGCACGAATAATTCGCGGTAATGATGCTCGCCGTTGCGCGAGCGCGCCATCGTGCCAAGAGTGTCATTCATGTCTTCGTCCGATCCACTTTGGTTTAAAGACGCGATCATTTACGAGCTGCACGTCAAGACGTTTCATGACGGAAATGCGGATGGGATCGGGGACTTTCGCGGGCTAATCGAAAAACTCGATTATCTCCAGGAGCTCGGTGTCACCTCGCTCTGGCTCTTGCCCTTCTATCCTTCCCCGCTGAAGGATGACGGCTATGACATTGCGAGTTATTTCGACGTCAATCCACACTACGGAACGCTGGACGATTTCCGCGCGTTTCTCGACGCTGCCCATGGGCGGGGATTGCGCGTGATTACGGAGCTCGTCATCAATCACACCTCCGATCAAAATCCATGGTTTCAAAAATCTCGCCGCGCCAAACCTGGTTCAGCTGAGCGGGAAATGTATGTTTGGAGTGATACGCCGGAAAAATACAAAGACGCGCGCATCATTTTCAAAGATTTCGAGACTTCGAATTGGGCCTGGGATCCAATCGCTAAATCCTATTACTGGCACCGTTTCTATTCGCACCAGCCAGATTTGAATTTCGATAATCCCGCCGTGCACGATCTGGTGCAGCAGGTTTGCGATTTTTGGCTGAACCTGGGAGTCGACGGCCTTCGTCTCGATGCGGTGCCCTACCTCTATGAATGTGAAGGCACAAACTGCGAAAATCTGCCCGAGACGCACGTCTATTTGAAAAAATTACGCGCCCACATCGACACAAAATTCTCCGACCGAATGCTTCTGGCCGAGGCAAACCAGTGGCCGGAGGACGCCGTCGCCTATTTTGGAAATGGCGACGAATCGCATATGAATTTTCATTTCCCGCTTATGCCGCGGATGTTTATGGCCCTCCAAATGGAGGATCGGTTTCCGATTATTGACATCCTCGAGCAAACACCTCCGATTCCGGAGAACTGCCAATGGGCGATGTTTTTGCGCAATCACGATGAGCTCACGCTCGAGATGGTGACAGACGAAGAGCGCGATTACATGTGGCGGGTTTATGCGAATGATCCGACGGCACGGATCAATCTTGGCATTCGCCGTCGTCTCGCGCCATTACTGGCCAACAGCCGTCGCAAGATCGAACTGCTCAACATCCTCCTCTTCTCCATGCCGGGCACCCCCGTGCTCTACTACGGCGATGAGATTGGGATGGGAGACAATTTCTATTTGGGCGATCGCAATGGCTGTCGCACGCCGATGCAGTGGAGCGCCGACCGCAACGCCGGCTTTTCTCGCGCCAACCCGCAGCAACTTTATCTGCCGATAACGATTGATCCGGAATATCACTACGAGGCGATTAATGTCGAAAATCAGCAAAAGAACCTTTCATCTCTGCTGTGGTGGACGCGTCGGGTCATTGCCATGCGCAAAAATTACAAGGCATTTTCGCGCGGAACATTGGAGTTCCTATTTCCGGAGAATCCAAAGGTGCTGGCCTTTTTGCGTCGCTACGACCGCGAAACAATCGTCGTCATTGTGAATCTGTCACGTTTTGCCCAGCCCGTCGAAGTTAACCTCTCGGAGTTCGCCGGCTGTGTCCCGGTGGAGGTTTTCAGCCGTAATCGTTTTCCGGCGATCAGGAGAGCGCTTTATCCGCTGACTCTTGGGCCGCACGGGCATTATTGGTTCGTCTTGCAATCTTCCAGCGCGACCCGGGTACGCAAACGCAGTCGGGTTCCGCAAATTGCATCCGCGCCGGAATTTTCCGCTCTCCTTAGCGGGGCCCCGCGTCGCGAACTTGAACGCACGGTTCTTCCCGAATACATCGTTGGTTGCCGCTGGTTCGGATCAAAGGCGCGTACTATTCGCGATCTACGGATTGCCGACGAGCCGGCCATCGCCGAAAGAGCGGAGGCGGCGCGGCACACTCTGATCGAAGTGAGTTACACTGAAGGCGCGGGCGAAATTTATGCGCTGCCGCTGCAAATCGCGCGCGACGAAGAAGCGCGAAGAATCTCGCGCGAGGCCCAGCAGTCGGTCATTGCCGAATTCGCCGGGAGTAACGCGGTCCTGCATGACGCCATCTTTAACTCTGGTTATCGCACGGAGATTCATCAAGCCATCCGTCAGGAGCGACAATTACGCGCTGCGCATGGCGAGGTGGTCGGCTCCGCTACGACGAAATTTGCGAACGCGGAAGACCTGAGCGGAACCTCAAACGTAATGAGCGCGGAACAGAGCAACTCGTCCGTCCTTTTCGACGGCCAATATTTTCTCAAGGTGTTCCGGAAACTGGAGGAGGGGATTAATCCGGATGTCGAGATCACTCGTTTCCTCACTGAGCGGGCAGGGTTTCCGAATGTGCCCGCTTTTGCTGGCATGCTGGAATATCGCACCGGCAACAGTCAGATGGTGCTGGCGCTCATCCAATCAGCAATCACGAATGAAGGTGATGCGTGGAAATTCACCCTCCATTCGGTCGGCAGCTATTATGAGCGGGTTCTTTCGCGTAAAGCCGACCTGAATAACGGCGTGTCGCCGGCCCAGATTCAAGAATTGATTGGTGGAATTTATCCGGAGAAAGCGCGCCTGCTCGGTCAACGGACCGGGGAACTGCACCGCGCTCTGGCTTCGGAAACAGATGATCCGGCGTTTGCGCCGGAGCCTTTTAATGCAATGGCCCAACGCAGTGTCGTTCAGTCCATGCGGGCCTCGTTGCGGCGCGCTTTTGAAACGCTGCGAAAAAAACTAGGAGACCTCCCGGAAGCGTTCCGGGCAGAAGCGGAAGATGTTCTCTCAGCCGAACAGCAAATTCTCGCACAAGAACGCCGTTTGCTCGAACAACGGTCGGCCGCACACAAAATCCGTATCCATGGCGATTTTCATCTCGGGCAGGCACTCTACACCGGTCGCGATTTCGTCTTTCTCGATTTCGAAGGCGAACCGGCGCGTCCGCTTGGAGAACGAAAACTAAAACGCTCGGCCTTGCGTGATGTCGCCGGGATGATGCGCTCGTTCCAATATGCCGCTTACAGCGCGCTCTGGCAGCCAGCCATGCGCCAGGAGGATGTCCCATTCCTGGAAAAATGGGCCGACGTCTGGTATCGCGAAATCAGCAGCACATTTTTACAAAGCTATCTTACGACAACGGCCGATGCGCTTTTCATTCCGCGGAGCGAAGGCGACCTGCAAATTGCTCTCGAAGCCTATCTGCTCGATAAAGCCGTCTACGAGATCGGTTACGAATTAAATCATCGGCCAGATTGGGTCGTAATTCCGATTCGCGGGATCAAACACATTCTTATCCGCGCGCGGTAGTAGTCTTTGCGACAAGGCAAAGCAGCGTATCATCACGGCGTATGACGAACCAAATGCTCGCCGGGAAAGTCGGCGTCGTTTTCGGAGTGGCAAACAAGCGCAGCATTGCCTGGGCGATCGCGAAGGCGTGGGCGGCGGCGGGAGCGAGACTGATTTTCAACTATCAGGGCGAACGGTTGAGGGAGAACGTTGAGGATTTGGTCAGCGAGTTTGGGGAAGGGACACCACTTTTTCCGTGTGATGTCTCAAGCGACGCTGAGATCTCCGCGTTTTTTGAAAAAGTCCGCGGCGAAACGAATCAATTGGATCTGATGCTTCATTCGGTTGCTTATGCTCCGAAGGAGGCGCTCGAAGGCGATTTCGTCAATACTAGCCGCGAAGCATTCCGGATCGCACACGACATTAGCGCCTATTCGCTCGTCGGGCTCGCCCGCGAAGCAGCGCCCATGATGCCGAATGGCGGCAGCATTGTCGCCATGACCTATTACGGAGCGCAGAAGGTTGTGCCGCATTACAATGTCATGGGAGTGGCCAAAGCATCACTGGAGGCGAGCACGCGCTACCTCGCTTACGATCTTGGTCCCAAAAAGATTCGGGTGAACTGCATTTCCGCAGGCCCCGTGAACACGCTTGCGGCCCGCGGCATCAGCGGCTTTACGCAAATGCTGAAATATTGCCAGGAGCGCGCGCCTCTGAAACGGAGTTGCGACCCGTCGGAGCTCGGCGCGACCGGCGTTTTTCTTGCCAGCGACGGTGCAGCCGCGATTACCGGCCAAGTCATCTACGTCGACGGCGGTTACCAGATCATCGGAATGTAGCGGCGATGATTGCGCGGATTTGGCATGGCTGGACAAAACGATCCGGCGCCCAGAAATATGAGGAGTTATTGCGCGGAGAAATTTTTCCCGGTATCGCAAAGAGAAAGATTCCCGGTTATCATGGCGCCGAGTTATTCATTCGCGAGGATGGCGATGAAGTGGAGTTTCTCACTCTGCTTCGATTCGATTCGATGGAAGCGGTGGAAATTTTTGCCGGCTCTGACAGCGGTCGTCCCGTCATCTACCCAAAGGCTGAACCGCTATTGATTCGTATGGACGAGCGGTCGCGACATTACCGGGTCGTCCCGTCTGGCTGATCGGTAATGTCGCTGGTCGAGCAATTGCGGCAGTTATTGGGCAACGCTGTTGCCGACGATGCGAAAACACTCGACGAGCACAGCGGCGACAAATGGTTCGCGCAAGCCCGGCCAGACGCCGTCGTTTTCGCCCAATCGACCGAGCAGGTTAGCAAACTGATCAAGTTTGCTTGTCGCGAAAATATCGCCATAACGGCGCGGGGTGGAGGGTATGGCTACGTTGGAAGTTGCGTGCCGGTTCGCGCCGGCGTCGCGCTCTCCTTTGCGCGCATGAATCGCATCAAAGATATCAGCTTTGAGGATGCGGTCGCGGTCGTCGAACCTGGCGTCATTACCGCTGACCTGAAGCGAGCGGCGCGCGAGAAGAAATTATTTTATCCTCCGGACCCGGCCAGTTTCGAGCACTGCACCATTGGCGGAAATGTCGCTACTAATGCGGGGGGACCTCGATGTTTGAAGTATGGCGTAACGCGTAATTACGTCGTCGGGCTCGAGGTTGTGCTGGCCAATGGCGGGGTGCTGCGCACGGGAGGCCGTGTCCACAAGAACAAGACGGGCTTCGATTTGATCGGATTACTCGTTGGATCCGAAGGAATGTTGGGGGTTACGACCGAAATTATCCTGAAGCTTTTACCGTTGCCTCCCTCGCGCCGCACGATCTCGGCCTCGTTTAGTACGATGTCGGAAGCGGCTGCGACTGTACAGAAGATTTTTGCGCTGGGTTTTTTACCCTCGTCATTGGAGATCGCGGACCATTTCACGCTGGAAGCAGCTCGGCACGATTCCGGCGCTACCCATGTGCCCGCCGGCAACGCGCATTTATTGGTGGATTTGGATGGCCAGGAAGAAACCGTTGGCGTGGAGATCAGCAAGGTCCGCGACCTCATCGCCAGCCAAAACCCCACCACGCTCGAAATCGCCACCAATGAAGCCGACTGCGAGCAGCTCTGGGCACTGCGGCGCCAATTTAGCAATTCACTTCGCGCGACGGGACTAACAAAGCTGAACGAAGACATCGTCGTCCCACGCAGCCGTCTGGTTGATTTGATCAAATTCGCGGAGGAACTTTCCGTGCGCTCAGGATTTCCGATCGCATGTTTTGGCCACGCAGGCGACGGCAACATTCACGTCAATATCATGGCTGACCGCTATAATCGGGAGGAAGGGGTGCGCGAAAAAGTCCGGAGCGCGCTTGACCAACTTTTCGCACAGGTACTGGCGTGGGGTGGTGTAATTACCGGTGAACACGGAATTGGACTGGCCAAAAAACGCTGGTGGCCCGACGCAACGAGCGACGTTGCGCGCGGACTGCACCAGACCATTAAGCGCGCACTTGATCCGGACGACATCTTAAATCCCGGCAAATTCCTCGACGAGGTCGGACCCCCAGGGTCTGCTTAATAGCGAATCGGGTGCAAAAAAGTGCAGGCCGCCGACGGTGAAACTACGGTGGCAACTGAAAGGCCCCGAAAATTGCCCGATGATCGCTCGATCGCTTTGAGGTCGGGATGACCCGTGCGGAAACGAGAGTCACATTGCGAAAAAAGATGTGGTCGAAACAGGCTGAGGGAAAAAATTTGTCCGCCGGCAGGGTGATTCGTTGCGAGAAGGGCACATTCCGCCAGCACCACGAAAACCCGTCCGCGAGGAGCCGTCGCGTTGTCGTTTCCTGGGCGAAACGCGGATCGTCTGGAGAAGTGTTGAAGTCACCACCTATGATCCAGGTGGTCGTCCCGAGCTTTCCGTAAGCGGCATTCATGGCGGCGATATGAGCCCTGAGCTGCCGAATGGATTCCTCTCGGATGGCTCTGTCTTCGCTGGGTTCTCCCCGGTTGCTTTTCAAATGCAGCGCGTAAACCAGGAGCAAATGTCGCGGTGCAATTTCGTAAACGGCAAAGGCGAATCCGCGAGGCGGAAGGAGTGCCCCGTTATGTTTCCACATTTCGACCCATGCACTGATGGGCGTGAAGCGGCTGGCAATGGCCACTTGTTGGGCAACGTTTTGATCCTCCCGCGGAGGAAAGTTCGAGCAGACGTCCACCTTGAATCCTGGACGCGAGGCAATGGCGAGAGAGGCTTTGGAAAAGTCGCGCGCTTCTTCGATCCCAATCACGTCGGCGTCGATGGCGCGCATGTCGCGCTGGACGGCGGCAATCTGCCGTTGCTCAGCGACGGTCGAAGCGTTGGGGTGACGACCGGGGAACCATTGTATGTTCCAGAAAGCTACACGAACCACTGGCGCTGATGGAGGAGACGGCGGGCTGCTGTTTTGGGCAGAGAGATGCCGGGCGGTTACCAAGGCAAACAGCGCCAACCATTTTAGTTTCATCGGGACTTCGCGGGCGGAGGTCGCACGCATTATTGGCTCGGACGTGCCGCGTGTGGCAAGCGGAGTTCTAATTCCAGCGTACGGCGCGAACACTGCTGCATTAAATGTGGAACAGCTACACCAATCCTTCCTTGGCCCAGGCTGAACCGCATTATCTCAGATATCGATCACGCGATCATTCGGGCCCTACCGCGCACTTTTGAACATGACGGAATTTCTTGATCTTTGGGGAAAAGTGAATCTGTTGTTGCAAGCGAGAGCGCTGCTGAAAAAGACGGAACTCGCAATTGCGGAGCGATGGGCTATTTCGCGTGGCATGACGCGCGCTGTCTGCGCTCGCTGCGATTCTTATGAAAGAAACAACCCCCTCCTTCCGGCAGTTAGGCCAACCGGATCGTAATTGGATGAAACCCTGAAAACTCACTCACACTGTCGCGGTTGTCCTTTCTTCCATCACGTCACTCTTCACGCATTCAGCACCGGCCAAGGTCCCGACGGCAAAAATGAAGGTCAGCAAGAAATCTGACCGATTGCAGGATGATTCATTCCCCGTGGTCGATACCCTGGCCTATCTCTCGCCTGCTAGACACGATCCGCCGAAACGCGCCGAGCGTTTTCCTTGGAAAAAAGAAATCGTAACGACGGTTTTTTGGATTGGAGAACAGCCCACTGCAAATAATCCAGTGCCAAATCGCGCGAGTTCCTGGGACAAGGAGTGGACGAGAAATTATGGCGGCTTCGACAATCCTGACCGAGCGAAACGGCAGGGTTATATCCCGGTGAAGTTCGTCCCCAAGCAAAATCCGTTTTATTG
>QHNU01000198.1 GCA_003218525.1 Verrucomicrobiota bacterium | reverse complement strand
GACTGGCCGGTGTCGCCGCTGCGATCGCAGCTGCTACGTATCACGCTACAGGTGTACGCGTTCGCGAACTCCCTATCAGAATCGAAGACCTGCTGACGTCTTCCATTCTGGATTAACGAATGAAGGCACTTCAGCTAATCATCAAGCGCGTTGCGGAAAAGCCTTCGCAGCCGTGGGCTCTTGCGACGTTGGTTCAAACGGAAGGTTCTACTTATCGCAAGCCGGGCGCCCGCCTTTTAGTCGAGCGGAATGGAAAAACCTTGGGTGTTCTGAGCGGCGGTTGTTTGGAAGAAGAGATCGGTCGCTACGGGCAAGACGTCATTGCCACTGGGTCACCGGTCCTGCTGTCATTTGATACAAGACGCCTTTACGGATGCGATGGTCGCTTGAAGATCCTTGTTGAACCAGTTCCCGCTGCTGAACGCAACGGCAATCTCATCACCGAAATTGGGTGGCGACTCAGAAACAGACAGCTTTGCCGAATGCGCACCTGTTTTGAAGGCGAAGCCCTCGGCTCTGACTTGTTGCCCCCGGACATTCTTGTGACCGAACGACCCGGCGTTTTTGTCGAGATGCTGCCGCTTCCCGTTCGCTTGTTACTTTTCGGTGTCGGGCCAGAGATCGAACCGCTCACTCGGTTAGGTGGAAATCTCGGATGGGTCGTCGAACATTTCGCGCATCCTTCCACATTCGACGAGCATTTTCGAGCGGATGCGCAGACCGCAGCGCTTGTAATGAATCATAATTTCGGCCGTGATCTTCTCGCACTCGATCGGCTTCTCTCCTTGCAACTTCGATATGTCGGGTTGCTGGGGCCAAGAAAACGTCATGCGGAATTGCTGGCACGGCTCAGCGAGTATCGGCCGCTCGATTTCAACGCGATCGCGAGCAACCTGTTCGCGCCGGCTGGCCTCGATATCGGCAGCGAAGCGCCGGAGGAAATCGCGCTTGCAATTGTCTCCGAGGTGGCGGCGGTGTTATCCAATCGGACGGGCGGTTTCCTTCGTGAACGCAGGAGTGACCCTCACACAATCACAACCACCGTCAGCGGAGAAGCTGCGTAGTGATTTGATGAGCGTGGCCGCTGTCGTCCTTGCTGCTGGAGGTTCGACTCGCTTCGGAAAACCGAAACAGTTCGCGCTCTTTCAAGGCGAAACATTCATTAGGCGCATTGTAGCAGCTGCGATCGAGGCCGGCTGCGCGCCAGTCGTGGTGGTTACCGGCGAGGATTCGGCGCAAATCACATCGGAGCTGACAGGGTTTTCGGTCGCGATTGCAATGAACCAGGGTTGGCAAAGCGGGTTGGGATCCTCAATCGTTGTCGGTATCCGTCATGCGATGAATCTCGCTCCCGATATTGATGCCGCGCTTCTGCTGACGTGCGATCAACCGTTCGTAACTGCGGCCGTGCTCACGCAGCTCATGCAATTGCGCCTAAAAACTGAAAAACCGATCGTCGCGTCCGCCTATGCCGGGACGCTCGGAATTCCCGCTCTGTTTGGTCGATCTTGTTTTCCCGATCTGTTGCGACTCAAAGGAGATAGCGGAGCCAAAAGAATCATTCTTGCCCGGCAACACGATGTCACCTCTTTTGATTTTCCCGCCGGCGCGATCGACATCGACAATGCTGCGGACTATCAAAAGCTCGATCAACCCGTCGCCGCAGACCGGACAGGGTTGGGATAGCCGGAGGTTCCGTTAAAAGGATCAGGAGCTGCCGATCCAGATCCCAACGAGAAACACCAGCACTCCTCCGACGATCACTTGAAATGCGGCGCGGAGAAATGGCGTATCCATATACCGCTTTCGAATCCAGCTGATGACCAGGAGTTCAATTGCCACGATCACAACGGCAATCGCCGTCGCAGTTCGAAATTCTGGAATCAGATATGGCAACGTGTGACCGATTCCTCCTGCCGTGGTCATTAATCCGCAGACGATTCCACGCAGCAAGGGTTTGCCGCGGCCGGTCAGGCTGCCATCATCAGAAGCTGCCTCAGCGAACGCCATTGAAATTCCCGCTCCGACGCTGGCGGCGAGGCCTACTAGGAGGGCGGCGTGACTGTTGTGGGTCGCGAACGCTGCTGCAAATACCGGCGCAAGGGTTGAGACCGAACCATCCATCAGTCCCGCCAGCCCGGGCTGCACGATTTGCAGAACGAACAATCGGCGGTGTGCTTTTTCTTCCTGAGTCTCAACTTCTGGAGTCACATATTCGTGTTGGAGATTTTCAGCCAGGGTCACATGTTTTCGCTCCGCCTCCGCCAAGTCTCCCAACAGCTTTCGCGTTGACACGTCGCTAACTTTATCAGAAGCGCGCTCGTAGAAACTTCGGGTCTCTGTCTCCATTGTCTCTGCCTGGCGCCGGACCGTTTTGATTCCCAGCGGCCTGATCATCCATACCGGTTTCCGGTGCACGAACCCCTTCACGTCTTCGCGACGAATCAAAGGAATGTGTTCTCCAAAGCGACGACCATATTCCTCGATCAGTTTGCGGCGATGCTCATCCTCTTCCGCCTCCATTTCCGTAAAGATCTGGGCGCTTGTTGGGTAATCGGCTTTCAATCCCGCAGCGAAGTCTGCGTAAACGCGGGCATCAGTTTCCTCCAACGAAATTGCCAGCGCGAGAATTTCTCGTTCAGACAGATCTTTAAAATTTTTCGCCATCAATCTCGCGGTTATGGGCAAAAAAAAGCAAAACGTTATTTCTTCGGCACTCCAGAGCTCGGCGAAGCTGCAGGAGTGGTCGCGGCGACGCGGACTGTTGTTCCCGTAGTAAGAGAATCCGAGGGATTGACGATTACTTTATCAGATTCAGAGACGCCGCTCAGGATTTCTGACTGAACGCCGAAGTCGCGCCCTACCTTGACGTCACGAAGCTGCACAACACCCCTGGCGTCCACAATGCCAACCTGCACACTTTTGCCGCGAAATATCAGTGTGTTATCAGGTAAAGTAACCAGCTTTCCTAAAGCTACCTGCGGCACACGGACGGCGGCATAGCTGCCAGGCAGAATCTCGTTCTTCGAATTTTCGACCTGTAACTCAACAAGCATCGTCCGTGAATCCGGGGAGACCGCTCCCGACGTGGAGATCACCTTGCCCGGGTACGTCTTTGCGCTGTCTGCACCGACCTGAACGTTGAAGGTTTGTCCCACCTCGATGTTCGCTGCGTCCTCCTGCGGGATACGGAAATAAACGCGCAGAGGATCCGTTTGTTGAATGTGAAACATCTCGAAGCTCGTATTGTTCGCGGTAATCAGGTCGCCGACGTTCACG
>QHNU01000197.1:3486-4020 GCA_003218525.1 Verrucomicrobiota bacterium | reverse complement strand
GGCGCTCGGAATTGACGCGCCGGTTAATATCCCGGAGAACGATTACGATCACTTCTTTATCGTCGCGGTTGGCAATCAGCCGCGTCTACTTCGTTTGCGCTACCCGTAGATCGGGTCAGCCCCAGGGGATGAAGAAATGAAAACTTTTCTCGCGCGGCACCGCCGGATCCGACGGAAATGGTAGTGCCGCTGGGCAGGCTTCGGGAATAGAGCGGGTGGCGCAGGATGCCGCTCTTGCAGAAGTTAAAAAACACTGGGCTAAAACGCCTGAGGGCTGGATCACCGCCAGAACAACGGGAAGTTCATTTGCGCCCGATCACTTTCTCAGGCAATTCCGCGAGCTAACCGTGGAAAACGTTCGCACGGCCGACTTGACCGAGTCAGATCGGATGAACGGGCTCGAATGGGCGGGTCAGGTGTCATTCAAGCAAGCGCCTTGTCGCGAAGCCGGCGATCCAGGAATAATGTTGGACGGCGTGGTCGGCGGAAGCATTTATCGACAACGTGGTCGATGGACTCAGTGGGTCGATTTTC
>QHNU01000197.1:0-3454 GCA_003218525.1 Verrucomicrobiota bacterium | reverse complement strand
ATTAATCCAGACAGCTGGCTGCTCCGTGGGACAATGCCGGGAGCAGAGGACTTCACAAAGGCTGGGGTGAAATAACTGAACGCACTCATCCCGTGACGAGTTCGGACTTCAACGCCCGACTCGGGAATGGCGTTACTAACCAACAGGATCGCGCGCGATTACAGAAAAGCGCGAAAGTTCACTTTTCTTTACCGGTCTGCGGTAGGAACTCTTCGCGCACGATCTTTCCGTCCTTAACGGTATAAACACCTACTTCCGACATCTGCATCCGCTTGTTCGAGTTCTTGTCGGTGACATCGATATCGTATTGCACAACGAATCGGTCATGTGCCACGAACGGCCCGCTGACCTTCGCCCTATGCACTTGCATGTTATTCACCCACCAATCGGTTTTACCCTGCACCGCCTCGATCCCGCGGCTCTCGGGAGAGCCACCGCCCATCGCCTGCGACTCAACGCTGACAATGTCCTTGGAGTAGAGAGTATCCAGCGCTTCCTTCCACGCCTGCTTGCGCGTGAGCTCAACCACCTTGTTCGCGACTTCTTGCGTATTCATCTCCTGTACATGCCGAATATTTCTGCCGGGTCAATTGATCAAAGAAACTTAACAAGCGCGTCCGTTGTTTCCTTGGGCCGTTCCTCTAGCACCCAATGCCCGGTATCCTTCAGCACCACGACCGTGACATCATTAGCGACCAGCTTCATCTGTTCGGCCAGTTGATTTCCCAATGATTTTTCGCCGCCGATCGAGAGCACCGGCATCGTAAGTTTCGTTTGCGAGAGTTGCGCGAAATCTTTCGCTGCTTGCTGGAATGAAACAAAATAGGCCCAGCCCGCGCGCATCCGTCCCGGCCGTGAGTAAGCTTCTGCATAAGCTTTTCGATCGGCTTCTGGAAGGGAGCGCGTCTTGTCGGCGGCGAGATCGTTCCAGAAATATTCGAAGAAAATCCGCTCCCGCCCTTTTACCAGGGCTTCTGGAGTTGGACCGTGAAAGCGAAAATGCCAAATCGCCGGATCATTATAAATCGGCTCCCATCCCGTCACGCCTGGGAGAAATGCATCCATCACAACTAGCTTCTCCGTTTCGCCGGCAAACTGCGCCGCATACGCATACGCCACCATGAGACCAATGTCGTGCCCCACTACCCTCGCCTTCTCCACTCCCAGTGAGCGGGCGAGCGCGTGAATACGAATTGCGGAGGTCTTCATATCCAGGCCATCCGCGGGAATCGCCGAGTCGCCGATGCCTGGTAGGTCCGGTGCAATCACGGTGAACCGCTCTGACAGCACTGGAATGATTGGCTTCCACATCCGCGACGTTTCCGCATAACCGGGCAGCAAAATCACAGTCGGGCCGTGACCAGCAGTCATATAATGCAGCTGCACGCCATCAATGTCCGCGGTGCGTGAAACGATGTCCTTGTTAGCGAGCGGATCGGCCCATGCCCGTGCTGAAAATAGAACCACCAGCGGTAACCAGGTAAACACACTTACGTTCAAACGGAGTGCGCCTTTCATAATGAACTCCTCGGAGATTAGTCGACATTTCAACGTAGCACACCTCGGCGGGATACTGGACTCAGCAGAAATACTTCGACAGCGGCGACGTAAAAAGCGCATCTTCTCCGATGGCTTAAACCGCCAGGGGCGGCATCGGAACCGACACTCGCAACGGAAGCACACAATGATATTAGAAATCTATACAATAGTGCACGTCCTGATTAGCTTGGTGGGGATCTTCTCCGGCTTGGTCGTCTTGATCGGGCTATTGAATGGAAACCGCCTCGATGGCTGGACCAAGCTTTTTCTGATTACCACTGTAGCCACGAGTGTGACCGGATTCGGCTTTCCATTCCATCACTTCACCCCGGCCCACGCAGTCGGCGTCATATCGCTGGTCGTGCTGGCCATTGCCATTTTCGCCCGCTATCGGCGTCACCTCCTCGGTGACTGGCGTTGGATCTACGTGATCAGCGCGATAGTAGCCCTATACTTGAATGTCTTCGTCGGCGTGGTGCAGAGCTTTGAGAAGGTGCCAGCATTGAAGGCGCTCGCTCCGACCCAAACCGAACCGCCATTTGCCATCACCCAGCTCATCGTCTTGGCCGTTTTCGTCCTGCTCGCCATTATCGCGGCGGTCAGATTCCGCATTAAACCAGCTCCTGCGACCGGAGGGATCTAGTCCGTAATTTTTCAGTCTTTCACGCGACCCAATTTCATTAGCTGGTCGGTGTGCCAGCTAAAAAAAATAGTCAAAGGCGGATCGGCCTGCCTGCGCAATTGAACAACTAATCGGACCGATGCCGGCTCATGATTCGGGCGTGTCGTATTTTGGATTCGTCACCTGTTTGCGGATCGCACCGAACAGTCTGCCAATGCCTATTTCGCTGACTTTGTTGGCGAGAAATGAAGGAATCACTCCGCCGGAGTCAGTGTAAATCGAGTAGGTTGCGCGCGTTTTACCCGCCCCGTCCGGCTCGAGCAACCAGCCGCCTTGGCATATCTTTACCCGCAAAACACCGGGCTTTTCTGATGGTCCGAGTTCATTGGCTGGCTCCCAGGTATTTGAGTAAATCAGGCCGCCCCCGCCTGGCCGCGACGTCCAGCGGACGCGAAGAGTATAATCGCGATCATTTAAGATCTTGGGTGAGAGACGCTGATAAGTGACAATCGAATCCTCTTCTCGCTTAATCAGACGGCATTCGGCCGTATAAGGCATAAAGGTCGGGTAAGCTTCGAAATCGGCGATGACTCCACGCACGATTCGGCTCGGCGCGTCGATCTGGCCAATCGCTTTAAAGTCTCTCAATTTCGAGCCGGCATGCGGCCGGCTGTAAATGGTGACGCCGCCGCTTTCGCTGGCCACTTTCCAATCATCGTTCGCGATAACCGTTTTGGGATTCTCGATGGCCAGGCACACAATTCCGGTCATACCAAAAAAAAGCAGCGGCAGAAATCGAGGTGACATTTAGTAAGCTGACCGAATTCGCTACCCTACCGAAATCAAGCTTCCTCACCAATAATAATATTGTGCGAGTCAGACGCCATCGATGTATGCACTTTCGAAAGGAGCTTATCTACGGAAACCATACTCCAGAGTGAAAAACTGCGGCTTCAGTTTGGCGAGAGGTTCGCGCAGCTTTGCCAGCTCATCTTCCGGGCCGTGCACCTCTAGACGCGTTATTTCGGCAATTTTAAGCGCCTCCTCCAGCAACAGGCCCACATTTTCAAGGTGCATTAGAAGCCCCTCGGCGTCTTCATAGCCTTCTCGGCAATGAGCTTCGTCGCCATCAAAACTAAATCCATAGTAAAGACATTTTGTTTCCTCGCTGGTTTTAGCAACGAATTGTTCACAAAGCTCCTTGAACGCTTTTAACTTATTACTCGATACCTTGAAGTAAGGTCCAAGCGTGCAGCACCTATCTGAAACAGACATAATTTCTCCCGTATTTGA
>QHNU01000100.1:9907-14487 GCA_003218525.1 Verrucomicrobiota bacterium | reverse complement strand
TGGAGATGACGAGCAGTGACGTTGTTTTCATAAGTGAACCCCCTTGAAACTTAGAATGAAACGCAACGAAACTCTCGAAATACTCGCGCATCAACTGACAGGGTTCCGGCAAGATCGCCTGGCCGCAATTCATCCGGCTCACTGAATTTGTCATCAAGCTTCACTCTTTTCCTGCTTCCCTGGTTTCCTGATTCATAGATTCTTATCAGGTGCCGAAGTTTGTCCTCATCGGTAGCGGCCTCGCGGGCGGATTACTTGCCGCCTACTTAGGGCGGCGGGGATACGAGGTCGATCTTTACGAGCGCCGATCCGATCCCCGCGAAGGCAACATCGTCGGCGGTCGCTCGATTAACCTTGCCCTCTCCACCCGCGGAATTCACGCGCTCCAGCAGCTCGGTATCGCCGACAAAGTATTGCAGCACGCCATCCCGATGCGCGGCCGCATGATCCACGAGAACTCCGGCGCGCTACATTTTGCGCCGTACGAGCGCGACCCGAACAAATACATCAACTCGATTGGCCGTGCCGCCCTCAACACGGTTGTGATCGAAGCGGCCCAGCGTCATCCGAATGTGCGCGTCCATTTCAATCATCGTTGTACCGACGTTGATCTTGACACTGCAACCGCAGAACTCGTCGACTCATCTGTAGAGGCAAGCGTGCTCGCCACGCCGAAATCAGGCGAAGGCGGCTCGCCGGCAATTCCCAAGGTTGTCGAAGCCCGCGCCGATGCCGTGATCGGCGTCGATGGCGCTTTCTCGGCCGTGCGACAATCGATGCAGCGGCGCCTCGACCGTTTCGATTACGGCCAGAGTTATCTCGCCCACGGCTATAAGGAGCTCAGCATACCGCCAGCGACGGACGGTTCGTGGCGAATGGAAAAGGAGGCGCTCCACATTTGGCCGCGAAAAAGTTTCATGATGATCGCGCTGCCGAACCCGGACGGCTCGTTCACGTGTACGCTCTTCTGGCAATTCGAGGGGCCGCGCAGCTTCGCATCAACCAAGACAGATGACGATGTTCGCCGCTTTTTCGATCAAGAATTCCGTGATGCCGTGCCGATGATGCCGACGCTGCTGGAAGATTTTAAGAATAATCCAACCGGATCACTTGTGACGATTCGTTGCGCTCCTTGGTCCTACAAAGACAAGGTTGCGCTTGTTGGTGACGCCGCCCATGCCGTCGTGCCGTTCTATGGACAGGGAATGAACGCCGCGTTCGAAGATTGCGTCGTGCTCGACGAATGCCTGGCCGAATTGCCGAACAACCGGGAGCGCGCCTTTGCCGAATATTTCTCGCGTCGAAAAGAGAATGCAGACGCGCTGGCCGATCTTGCCGTCGAGAACTTTATTGAAATGCGGGACAAAACCGCTTTACGCGCATTTCGCGCCAAAAAGAAACTCGATCACATCCTTGAGGGCCTTCTGCCTGGCATCTACCTGCCGCTCTACACCATGGTGACTTTTACGCGTATTCCATACGTAGAAGCGGCCAAACGTGCGTGGCGGCAGGATCGCATCATCTACGTCAGTCTCATCGCTCTATTAGGCCTACTAGTCGCAATATTGACTGTGCTGATTCGTTCAATCGAACGCTGAGACGCGATGCCGATGGTTCACGTCCTCGACACTCATCAACTCGGCACCAGCACCATCGTGGCCGCGACTGCGCTCGAAACCAACGACGGCTTGGCGCTGTTCGACACCGGCCCGGAGTCCACCTTTGATAACGTTGCAGCCGAGTTGGGCGAGATCGGTTTTATGCCCACAGACGTCCGCCACGTTTTTCTCAGCCACATTCATTTCGATCATGCCGGTGCCGCATGGCGTTTCGCGGAGCTTGGCGCGACTATCTACTTGCATCCGAGGGGCGCACTGCACCTGATCGATCCGGCCAAGCTCATCGTTTCGGCCGAGCGGCTTTTCGGCGGTGACATGCAAAGGCTTTGGGGTCGCATCGCGCCCGTTCCCGAGCGGAACGTGCGGATCCTACACGATGGCGATCGTGTTCGTCTTCCGCCGTTCGAGATCCGGGCCATCGAAACACCGGGCCACGCTAGTCACCACCACGTCTATGTCTGGGAAAACAATCTCTTTGGGGGCGATATCGCCGGTGTTCGACTCGGGCACGGGCCGCCGGTTCCACCGTTCGTCCCGCCCGAGCTGCACATCGAATCCTGGCTTGAATCGCTAGAGAAAATTCGCGCGGCCAATCCAGCGAAACTCTACCTGCCGCATTTCGGACTCGTCCAAGATTCTGTCCCAGCCCATCTCGATGCCATGGAAGAACGGGTCCGCCGCTGGTCCGCCTGGTTCCTGGATCGCATTCGTTCCGGCGCTGACGAACAGCAACTAATCCGAGAGTTTGCCGAGTACGAAAAAGCCGATCTTCTTACCGGTGGCGCCAATGAGACGTTAGCGCGCGATTACGAAACCGCTGATCCCAGCTACATGGCAATCCCCGCCGCTTTCCGTTACTGGCGCAAATATCATCCCGAGCAGCTTGCCGAATAGATTCATCGCACCTTAATTGCGCTTCCGCCTTAGCGGTTCAGCCTTGAGGTTCTCCAGCTCCCAGCTCTTTGCAATGTCGGGGGGAGCCAATTCCAAAGGCGCGCGCGATAGCTACATGTCCGCAACAAAAGTAAATACTAAATTATCATGATTAATCCTGATACTACACCATTAGAGCGTGCAACCGCGCGCGCTGAATTCACAACTGCCGCGCCGTACAGGCTTTATGATCGCCCTTTTGGTCGCATCTCCTGGGGCGCGGTATTCGCCGGTGCAATCATCGCCCTGGCGACGCAGCTCGTTCTTACGCTTATCGGTGTCGCCATCGGGCTGGCTACCCTGAGTCCTGCCACGGGCGAAAGCCCGAGCGGCAACGCGCTCGGCGCGGGCGCTGGCATTTGGCTGGTGGTTAGTAGTTTGATCTCGCTTTTTCTAGGCGGTTATATCGCTGGGCGCTTAGGCGGCACATTTAACGGATGGCTGCACGGCCTCACCACTTGGGGCACGGTCACGTTGTTGACCATTATGCTGCTAACAACGGCGGCTGGTCAGCTAATCGGCACTGCCTCGGGTCTGGCGAACTTCGCCGTCAGCAACAGCGACAAAGCCTCGCAGGTTCAGCTTCCACCTGCTCTTCAGCAGTCGGTCGATCAGTTGAAGTCTCAGGCCAGTCAAAGCGCAGATCAGGCGACCACTCAGGCGCAATCGACCGATCCTCAAACTCGAGAAGCACAGGCCCGTGAGGTTGGGCAGAAAGCCGCAAAAGGCGGTGCGGCTGGAACTGGCGCCGCGGCTTTTGCCATGATCCTGGGCGCACTGGCAGCGGCATTCGGAGGAAAAACGGGTGAACGACGGCCTGTCCGTGACGTCTCTGACGTCGACGACCGCACAACTGATCGCACCGTCGTCGATCGCAACGTTCCCTAACACTTTCCACATCAACTTCAGACCGGCGCGAGATGAAGCACAACATTTTTGCGCCGTTCCGGGCGGTTATCTTTGATCTGGACGGAACGCTGGTCGATTCCAACGAGTTCCACATTGATTCCTGGGACCGCGCTTTCCGCCATTTCGGCAAGACATTCTCCTACGAGGAACTCAGAAAACAAATCGGCAAAGGATCCGATAATTACCTGCCCCAATTTCTCACCCCCAAGGAGATGAACGAGTTCGGCAAAGAACTCGATCAGTACCGATCCGACCTTTTTAAGAAAGAATACCTCCCATGCGTCAAGCCGTTCCCAAGCGTGCGCGAGCTGTTCGAGCAGATTCGCGGCGATGGTAAACAGATTCTCCTGGCCAGTTCCGGGAAGAAACCAGAAACCAAGCACTACACGAAACTGCTGCAAATCGAAGACCTCATCGACGGCCAAATAACTTCCGAGGATGCCAATAGTTCCAAGCCCGCGCCCGACATCTTCAACGCCGCGCTCGCGAAATTAGGAGTTTCCCGGAATGAAGCGATTGTTGTGGGCGACACCCGGTTCGACGTTGAGGCGGCAAAGAAGGCTGGGCTTGCCGCTATCGGCTTTCTGATGAACAAACGTTGCGCAAGGCCGGCGCACTTGCCGTTTATCGCGACCCCGCCGATCTGCTTGCAGCAAGTCGGAATTAGGCCACGCCGGGGCCTCGGTGAATTTCGCTGTAACCCACCTCTGCTTTCAGTATTTCAGTCTTCAGCTTTTAGCTGCAGGACCGCATCGTCTACGCCAGTTTGATCGCGGCGATCGTGTTGAGCGCGTGTTGTTGACGCTTACTGTCACTGTTGGAAAAACGGAACATGAGCGATCCTCCCATCACCAGACGGCGGTTGGTCGTAATAAGATGGACGAAGAAAAAAGGAAACCAATTATGGCTGCCTCTCAATTTGGTCCAGCGGCTGTCCAAACGTCTCTATGACTCCCGGAACGCATTCTTACACGGCAATAAGCTGACGACCAAAATCTTCATTCCCCTAGGACTGCGAGAGGGAGTAAGGCTTTTGGACGTGGCGCCACTTATCTATTTGACCGCGCTAGAAGCGGAGATAGGCGCTCGCCAACTTCGTCCGCTGAAAAACAAGAACCC
>QHNU01000100.1:0-9859 GCA_003218525.1 Verrucomicrobiota bacterium | reverse complement strand
CGAGCGATGGGTTGGAAATGATCGACAAACGCGGTTCTCGACCAATCAAGTTCATAAGAGATGCATTCCAATGAGGAAACAAAGCGAGCCGATGAGCGTCACGTTTTCGCAGCTTTTCTCCGGTGCGCGCCGTGGGTCAATATAGGAGAACACAATTTTAGAAATGGGAATCCTCCTCACGAGCCGGACATTGTAGCGGACAGGGACGGCCAATTCATTGGGGTCGAGATTACCGGTTTGGATCTTCCGAACCTTCGGGCCCAAGAATCAGTGGAGTCAAAGGCCGTCGATCATGCTCGAAGGACCTACGAAGCGGCAGGTGGACCATACATAGAAGTCAAGGTTCGCGGTCTGAAGATTGACGATCATAAAATGATCTCAGCGGTAGGAGAAGCACTGGCCTTGCTCGCGTCGACGAATCTTCCGCAAGCGGGAGAGTCACGAGTGGCACCTTGGGAGGAGCCGAACCCAGCACTAGCGGACGCTCTCGATTCTATATCAATTAGCCGTCCGGTGGATCTGCCGCGTAGTTACTGGAATGTCGGACGTGCTCGATTTGTCCCGTCGGTTTCTTCTACAGACATCCAGCTTTACATCGATCGAAAGAATCCTAAAACTAAGCTTTATCAAACGCAATATCGCGAGCGATGGTTGTTGCTCAACGGAACGCATTTTGCGAGTTGGGGCGAGTTAACTCCCGAATGCCGTGAAGCGACATATATCAGTTCATTCGAACGCGTATTCTTTTTAGGCACGTTCAGTGACCCAACCGTGACGGAATTACGGATCTATTAACTGAAGGACGGGCGATAATGTTGTTGTCGATATTGCTGTCTCGTTGAAGTACCGCTCGTGGTCAAATCGGACTGTCTTCGCACCTTTGGCTCATCAAAAACATTACTATGAGCGACACCCACGTCCCACTGATCAGCTCCAAGTCCAGTGATTCCAGCGAACGCATTTCGTCGAATCATCGCCGTGCGCGATCGGCGGTGAGTTCGGCGCAGGTTCTGCCTACGGATTCTCGACCACGATCGTACCGGTCATCTTCGGATGAACGGAGCAAAAATAGGTGTAAGTGCCGGGAGCACCCGCGGTGATCGTGAATTCCTGGTCGGTGTCGAGCGCGCTCGATTTCTTAAACTGTTTCTCAACGCTCACCACCGTGTGCGGTTCTTCGTCCCGGTTGATCCAGGTTATTTTCTCTCCCGACTTCACCGTCAGGGTTTCAGGACTGAAGTGGAAATCCTTTATCACTATTTCGTTCTTTGTTGCAGCGGTCGCGCTATCGACATCCTTCATCTCTCCAGCGATTGCGAAAAGGGCGAGATTAAGAAAACTGATACCGCAAAGCAGTGCCGTTCTTTTATTCCAGTGAGTTAGAGTCATAGTTAAGTTGGTCTGGTTGAGATTATCTAGCTGAGGTTTGAATCGACCACTGCGAGAGAAGACTTGCCTTGCAAATACTTAACGCTGGTTAGGCCGAGCAGGCTGCGCAGCTTTTCGGCTGGCACATTCATTGGTCCAGGTGATGCGGCCGTTCCGGGCGCGGGCTGCGGAAAGGCGGTAGACATCGCGGTGTGGAAGCTCACGTTACCTTCGACCTTCTGGAGGACCTGGTGGATGTGACCATTGAGAACAGTCACCGAGCCGAAGCGCTTCAAGTAACCCAAGGCGCGTTCGCTATCGCTTGTCCCCCAACCCCATTGCGGATAGACCGCCCAAAGCGGGATGTGCGCGAAAACAACTATCGGGGTGCTCGTTCCGAGATCTTTCACGTCGGCTTCGAGCCATTCAAGCTGGTCGTCCCCAAGTTGTCCCAGACCGCCGGCCTGGAGATCCAAGACATTAACCAGCCCGATGAAATGGACGCCGTTCTTGTTGAAACTGTACCAGCCAGAGCCTTTGGCTTCGAGGCTCTTCAGATAGCGCTCGCGGTAGAATTTGCCACCGTCGTTTAGGACATCGTGCTCGCCGGGTACATAAAAGACATCTTTTGTCCGGCAGCTTTTCAATACCTCGTCAAAAGTGTCAAACTCCTCTGGCTTCGACAGCTGAGTAAGATCTCCCGTGTGAATAAGGAAAGACGGCGGCGTCGGCATCGCGTTGATGCGATCAAGAGCAATTTTGAAGGTCGCCGTGACATCTTTATTCGCTTCCTTGCTGAAGCCGATGTGGCTATCACTGATCTGGAGAAAACTGAGGTCGGTAGCCGGTAACGACTCTGCGGCCTTCGCGATTTGGGCGAGTGTCTTTGACGCGAGAACACCGCCGCTGATCGTCCAAAGCAGGCCGGTCCCGGCCCAAGCCATGCAATGAAGAAAGCCGCGGCGATCAATCCCGTCGTGTTCGTGGTCGTGAGAAATATAGTCGGACATAAAATTTTGTTTCGGTTAACTGATTGCTACTTGCCTTGCATCCTTCCTTACCGATGTGGTTCGCCTTTATTCCCGAAATCTTGGGCGATTAGGTGGAGACTCGCAGTATTTGCAAAAACGCCGCGCTGAACCTAGATCCAGCGCGGCGTTCGAAAGAAATCCCGGATCGGGATCAATCACCATTTTCTCGCTGCGCCGCGTCCGCCGCGCGCGCTAGCGCATTCACTAGCCGCAAGAACGATTGGGATTGTCCATTGAAGAGTCCGTCCGCAATGAAGCTGTCAATAACGCCCGTCGCGTCCAGCTGTCCTGGACCTGTCGGACGAATAATTGCGCAGGGAGAGAGGTTCGGGCTGATGAATTCGCACGGCTCCGGCATGATCAGGTTGGCCTGCAACCTTTCCGGCTGACCTGTGGTAAGGTCTGTAAAGGTCACCGTTGAATTGTTGATCGGGTCAAAGTCAGTCAACGGAGTGGCGTTGCCTGCCTTGTCTTGCCAGGTCTGAAAGTGCATTATCTCCGATCCGCCGATACTGAGGAGGATTCGTAGAACTTCCAGGCTGGTTACCTTCTGAGCCAGTGTCGCGTAGAGGCTGGTCCCGCCTTGCTCAATAAAACCAAAGTGAAATCCTGCGGTGAAAGCGATCGCCTTGACGTGGTCGCTGGGATTGTTTGGGTCGCCCAGTTCGGCATTGTTTCTTGGAATCGCGGTATGCTGTCCACTATGCAAACTCGGGACCGCATTGGCGAAGGTCGCACCAAAATCGGGGTTGCGGGTGCTGCGGTAGCGGGTCCACCAGCTGGTATCCACCGAGAGCTGCTTAAGGTCCGTAAGCCGTCCAGTTTGCGGGACGAACGAGACTTGGCTGGGCTCTAACCTGGCGAACTGCCTCAGGTCAACCTGCTGCTCGCCTTTGGATTTTAAATAGGCATTCAGGAAAGCGGCATGGCTCAATTCATCATCCGTGTTATCGGAAATGTATTGCGGCTGATCCCCATCAAGAATTTCAAGGCCAGCCGTGTAGCCTGAAGCTGCCGCTTTGACTCCTCCAAGTTCGTTGTATTGCTGCCAAAGATCCGCTTCTATCAGTTCGGCCGCGGCGAGGAGTTGAAGAATTGCAACGTCACCGCGTGTCAGAACGTCGTTCTCGTTTTGGTTGCCGTTGGCGGCCAATGACCTGCTCGCACCGGTGATTAAAGCTGCCCCGGGGGCTAAAAGGGCGGCGCCGATTCCTAAGTTGCGGAGGAAAGACCGCCGGGCAAGCCGAGTTGGCGCCGGAAATGAGGTCGCCAATTGGGAAGATTCTGCCGCAGTTGAAGTGTCGTGTTCGTTGGAATGATTGCTATCAGAACGCATAGAATGTGGTTTGATTTTGGTTGTAGTCTGGTGTTTAGCTTGGCGGATTGCCTTGCATCCGGTCCTTACCGACGTGGCGCGATTTTATTCCGAAAAATCTTTTGAGCGTCGGATATAAGGTTCCTGGCCTTACCCCAACTGGATCACCAGTAGGATTTCTGCGCCGCTGTTTGGCGCCAGAGCGAGGTTGGCGCTGCTCCATTAGCCTGCTGCGGGGCGACTTCCACTTGCGCTATTGGCATTACTTTCGCTTCGCTCGCTTTATCATTCCATTGGCGCAGCCAAATCACCACGTCGGCTCCTTCACGCCCCACCGCTTCCGCAATGGCGCGACCGATGGACTGTTTCCCGCCGATTACAATGACCTTCTTTCCTCTAAGATCGAGAGTCACAAGTCAGACCTTGTTTCTGGAGGCAATCCCTTGTTCTCATGGAGAAACTTCTTAACTAGATCGTATCCGGCTTCGCCGCGCCGGATCTTGATCAACAGCCTGGCTAAGCGATCTCGCCTGCGCTGAACAATTAGATCGTACCCCTCCGGTCGTAATTGTTTGTGAGCGATCCGAGCGACCTCAGGGTTGAGCGCTTCCTGGCCAACAGGTCCAGCTGAACGCACTTGGCCTAATTCCTCTAATACAGTGGCAGCCACCGCTCGGATTTTTAGAGCGCGACCATTGCTGCTATCTGAACGATTCTCAGCATTTTCTGAGTTCATAAATGCACCTCCTCAGTTGGGTGCTAAGCGCCCTGACATCATCCTCTCGGGGATCCAAGTCGAGGTCATCGACTGAACGATCCAGCTAGGCACCAATCCAATAGAACAACTAATAAGCGCGGCGTTCGACAAAACTAAATAGAGTGCTCGCATGCAATACTACTTGTTTAATGAGGATCTGGTCGATCGGGTCGATGGCGACCTTGAAGGAATGGGTGATTGGCTCGAATCGTCGACGGGTGTCGCAGAGTCGGGCATATCCGTCCCTTGCTGGTTCGCATAATCGATTAAAGACGGGTCATTGAACGCGCTGATCACTCTGCCAATGAACTGGAGCGTCTCCGGCACTGCGGGCTTCTTTTGCACGAGCTCCCCTCTGACAGCGTGAGAAGCGTCCTGGTAATTATCAGCAATAACCTCGCTCTTTGCTGCTTCACACGAAGGGAGCTTGTTGGCTTCAGATCCTTTGTTTCGCGTTGTGACCAGAAGCGCAATAGCAATGGTTATAGCGAACGCCAGTATGCCTATGTTCAAGTACCTTAGGAAACGAGAAGGTACCCTCCGTGGGTTGGGCTTTTGATAATCGCCAGGAGAAGAAAACATAATGTGAGTCTGAGTTCTAAGTTTCACTGGCGATCAGTAGATTGCCTTCAGCTAGTTATTACCGTTTTGCCCAGCGAATATTCCCTTCAAATGGGAAGCTCGCCCTGGGGTAAACAGAAGGGCCAAAAAGAGGGTGTGCGCAGAGTACGAGCGGATAGTAGCCAGTTGACAAACGCAACGGCAGCCAGCTCAATCGTTTTCCAGGCCGCCGTCCGTTAGAACACTCGATTGTTTATATTATGTTTTCGGCAAAGCGCTCCATCTCTTCAAATTGCGGACTGCATTGCAGCAGGAGGAGGTCAACGCCAACGGCTTCAAATTCGGCAATGCGTTCCGAAATTTGCCTCGGCGTGCCGACCAATCCAGATCGTAATCCTCGATTGCTGACGGAGTAATCTTCGAGCGAAACATGTTGGTCTAGCTTTGTGCCGGCCAACCATTGCCGATAATTGTGGTAGCCACCGGCGGACTGCTTCACGTCGGTAATGCGTGCCAGTTCTCTCTGCGCTTCCTTTTCGGTATCACGAACGATCGAATAGGCAGCGACTCCGAAGATCATAGGATTGAGACCTTTCTTTTTTCTTCGCTCGGACATGTCAGCGATTTTGGACCGGACACGATCGGGAGGATCTCCATGCATGACAAAGGCATCACAGCGTTCGCTGATTAATTCCTTCGCCGCTTCCGATTCGCCACCTGCGTAAATCACTGGTCGTGGCTGTGAGATTGGCTTTGGCCGCAGGATCGAATCCTCCACCTGATAGTAACTTCCGGAGAAAGAAAAATAATCCCGTTTCCACATCTGGTCGACGACTTCAAGCCATTCCGCCGTGCGCGCGTAGCGATCATCATGCTGCTCGAAATGGATGCCGTACTTCTTCGCCTCATCGGCCCACCAGGATGAAACCACATTCAGAGAAAGACGGCCCGGGCCAGCGATATGATCGATGTTCGCGGCTTGTTTGGCGAGGAGGGCGGGCGAGTGAAAGGTGGGGCGGACCGCAACCATCAACTCGAGGCGTTTCGTCACTGCTGCCAAGGCTGCGGCTGTTGACCAAGCGTCCAGCGCAGGCGCATCGGCGCCTTTGATGTCGTTGAGGTTTAGTTCAGCGATCAACGTGAGATCGAACCCGATCTCTTCGCTTCGCCGCGCTAGACGGCTCGCGTATTCCCACGTCGCCTCCATCTGCTCGTCTTCCACGTTTCGGAGCCACCCCCCAAAGACTGGGAGCCAATACCCATAGCGCATTAGGCCCCCTCCGTTTGGTGCTCAAGGTAGTCGACCAGCGGCGCGTGCGGATCAAAGCCAAGAATTTGAGGCGCGTTCGCAACAAAATTGGAAAGGGCATTAATGTCGTAATAAACGACGCGGCCATCGCGATCATCGACGATGTATTCAACGCTGCCCACTTCGATTTGTGCGGCACCAACGATTTTTTCAACGGCATCAATTATTTGTTGTGGGGGCGTGTAACCCTCCACTTTCAATCCGGTCTTTGGTGCATCAACGAGGCCCGGCGTGTTCACGGGGGAAGCGCCGTCTTCGGTCCCGCATATCTCAGCCGGACACAGATTAAAGTTCTCTCCCGAGGTGTAGACTTTGATCGCATACAGAAATTTTCCGCCGAGAGTCTCGACGCGCGTAATGTGTCCTCCACGGATTGGAAGAAACTCCTGCACCAGAGCGGTGCTATCGATCCCAAAACCGATTGTGCCGGACACGGCCGCACGCGCCAATTCCGGCACAGAATCAAGACGAATAATCCCTGCGCCTCTGCCGCCGATATTTGGCTTGATGATAACTGGAAATCCAATTTCCTCTGCCGCGGAGATAACTTCGATCGCGCAGTTCACGATACGCGAGCGCGGCGTAGCCAGTCCCAGCGAGTGTAGGAGCGCGAGTTGCGCCGCCTTCGAAATCTCGAACGAGAAGGCTTTGCAGCCGTTGATGACACGTGTGCCAATACGCTCGAGATGCGCGAGGTAGTCACGCGTGAAGAAAATGCCTTGTGCGTTACCCCGCAGGTGGGCGGAGGCGCTCATGCGGTTGAATAACAGCGGGTACTTCCTGTCCGCCGCGGTTGCGTCGTAGCCGTGGCATCCAGCGTCGACGCGCACATAGTGAATGGAGCGGCGATCCAATTCCGCAAATAGCGGTCGAAACCACTCTGGATGCTCGTAGTAAATCGCGAGTGGTAATTGCTGGCCCATCACTGGTATTTCTCAATCACTAAGAACTGACTGGACCGCAGTAGCGACTTTGGCCTAGCGCTCGGGATTAATCGAAAAACGCTGTTTTCAAAAAGGCAAGATGGCCAAACTCAATGGGTAAGCTCGGGAATTCAAATCTCTCGATGGTACCTACCCCAAGCCGATGGTTGTGAGCAGTCTTTTCCTGACCTGACCGTCCGCTGGCAAGCTGTGCGCGCGCTCATATTCACGGATCGCTCGTCGCGTTGCATTGCCACTCACGCCATCGATCGCGCCATGATAATAGCCTGAACGAGCGAGGCGGAGCTGGACTTGTCCGATCAAGGAGTCGGTGTATCCGGCGCTGCCTTGGTAAACAGGTTGCTCGTATCCATAACCGTAAGGATAATATCCGTATGGATAGTATCCGTAATACGGATAGGGATAGTAAAGGAACGGGTCACCAAAATCGCCAAAGAAGACAAACCGGTCGTCGAAGTGGCGATGGCGGAACCGATCGTTGCGAAAGCCGCCACCACGAAAGCCGCGGCCGTTAAAGCCACCGCGAAACCCTCCCCCGTTAAACCCGGCCCTACCAAAGGCGCCGCCGCTAGCGCGAAATCCGCCGCCACTGAAGCCGCCATGTCGCTGTGCCATCGCGTTTGAGCCTGCAAAGATGCAAACCGTGACAACAATTGTGGCTGCAATAAGGCTTCTATAGGTCATAAACATCTCAAGTCGTCTCCTTCCGTTAATACAGACCGGTTTAGGCGCGTTTTATTCCGCATTCGGGACGAAAAGCGGCTAGAGTTGCGGCTGCGAGTTAGTTGGGTGAGCAAGCATCATACTCGCATTAGCGGAGCCGATTCATCGTTCGCAGTGGAAAAAGCTCTTAATTAAATCGTATCGCCTCCCAGTGTTCTGGACCTCGATTAAGAATCGCGTCAGCCCACCATCCGTCCGATAAACAACGAGATCGCATCCGTACGGCTGCAGCTTCTCTCGTGCGATGCGCGCGACCTCTGCGTCGAGTGTTTCGCGCGGCATCGGTCCGGTTGAACGCAATTGGTCTAACTGCCTTATCACGGCTACAGCCGCATCGCGGATTTTCTGGACACCATCGTCATACTTTACGTGGAACCCATTCCTCGCTTCGGAGCTCATCCGAGTTTTTGTAAGGTTGAAAAGTTATGCATATCTTGAACTCGCCACGCGATCACTGGTCTGCGAGCAGCGTCTGTACGTCCCCTTTTCTGCAAGGTCCAGATCGACAATCGTACGCTGGCCTGCTTGATGATAGAGTTGACGCGGATTTCTCCGTCTCTCGCCGACCGAGCAACCACCATGTAAGACCCCGCGGGCCTCTTGCGAAACGATTGCTAGGGATAAAAGACTTTCTGATGTTTCTATTCCCCTGGGAGCAGAATGTTCTCGTCGATAGACTGTGCGACCTGTCCGCCTAGACCCTTACCAGCGATGTGGTCAGTCCGGAAGTGTTGCCCTGCGTAAATACGGCTCAGTCCCGCTTCTTCCGCCGTGGCGGAGAAGCTGGTGAAGTGTCGCGTCACTCCCGCCAGTGACTCGGAGGTGACGTCGAAAGCGAATTGGTCTCCGAAGTAAAAGCCCAACACGGTGGCGCCCGCTTTGCTGATTGCGCTGTGTGCTCCGGGGTAGGAAGGATCTGGAGCGGTCTTGGTGGATAGTGGTAGCCACCCTGGATTAGGTTCGGTCTGCGGATTTCCATCAGTGCCTGCGAATTCAACCGCAGTTACCGGACGCCAAAAGTTGTAGGTGTACTTAGCCTCGAAGAAGGCGATCGTAGTGTCGGCAAGGCTGATATTTAGCAGCGCAAAGAGACGCGCACTTTGGTCAAGATTGAGATGATGATCCAGCGCCGCAGTCTGCGCGATCTCGTTCCAGAAGTCCTGGATGTTGCCGTTCCAGAACTTGCCGATCTCGGTTTGTTCCGCAGTGCGGGTTGTACTGTCAACGAACCCGAGACTTTTGACTTCATTGAAGACCCCAGTATAAACGGCACTTGTGAGTGCAGGAGGAGGACCAGGACGGAAGTCCTCGGCCCGCTCCAACGCAAACGGCGTGACCTCGGGCCACTGGGTAAAATCCGCTGGCGCGAAATTAGGCGGCGTCAACTGGTAGTCTCCGGCGTGGGTTCCCGGGACGTACGGTGGTGGAATTACATTCGCTCCATCGGAGCTACGCGCAGCGAGCAGTTGACCGGCAACCGCCTGCCCCACGGCAATTCCCTGAGCTTTTCGCTCGTTATCGGGAAGCAGCGCGAGATCCTGCTCCAGTTCCGTGTCCAACGACGCCTGAAACGCAGGATATAGGGACACGAGGACATCATGAGCTGCCTTATCAGCCGCAGCTATTTTGGACGCGCTCCTCGGAACATCGGGAAGTCGCACAAGGTACGGGCTGAACTTTGGCTCGATATTATTGACGGCGTCGTAGATGGCAGCGTGCAAAATTGCGAAATTGCGAGTCGAGTGAACGGTAGCTGGCTGACCGCCGGGCGTGCGAACGATTACCAAAAGAGTTCTATTCCACTCAATGACGGCGTTGACGGGCTGGGCCGAATTCTGTTCTTCGTTCCTC
>QHNU01000196.1:3454-4704 GCA_003218525.1 Verrucomicrobiota bacterium | reverse complement strand
TACCGATTACGCGATCATTCAGGCCATACCGCCCACTTTTGAACATGACGGAATCTCTTGATCTTTTGGGAAAAGTGAATCTGTTGTTGCAAGCGAGAGCGCTGCTCAAAAAGACGGAACTCGCGATTGCGGAGCGATGGACTATTTCGCGTGGCATGATGCGCGTTGTCTGCGCTCGCTCCGATTCTTATGAAAGAGAAAGAAAGACCGCGCGTCTTTCATTTCGCGCTGCAATCCGGCAAAATGAAACTAGGAAAATTTACTCACACGATCGCGGTCATTCTTTCATCGATCACTTCTTTGTTCGCACACGGAACAGCTTCAAAGGCTGAGCCGGCGAAAACCAAGTTTAGCAAAAAATCTCAAAAACCAGGTGAGGAGCGTTCGTTCGATGTTACTTCCATCGCATTCACGCCTGGCCAGTTGGCAAAAGAATGGAGTGAGCCAGGACAACGTTACCCGTGGAAAAAAGACATCGTTACGACCATCTTCTGGATTGGCGAGAAACCGGCTCCTAACAACCCGGTTCCAAACCGCGTAAGCAGTTGGGATCCGCAATGGACCAAAAACTACGGCGGCGTCGATGACCCTAATCCTTCTAACCGCAGCAATTACATTCCTGTGAAATTCACGCCGCGACAAAATCCGTTTTATTGCGCGCTTCCTTACAACGACAAAGCGTCAACCGGCCATCGCCCTGAAGCGCCGAGCGTTGTTCCCTGGTTCAAAGAAGCATATCAAGGCCCGGCGGTGAGTACGTGCAAAGGACGCTGGGTCGCGATCCGCAAGGGCAATCGCGTGGCCTACGCGCAGTGGGAAGACGCGGGACCATTTCGCACTGATCACTGGCAATATGTTTTTGGCAACGAGCGGCCAAAGCCGAATTTGAACAAAGGCGCCGGCCTCGACGTCTCTCCCGCAGTTCGCGATTTTCTGGGGCTCAGCGACACCGATCTGACCGACTGGCGTTTCGTTGATTTTGGGGAGGTCCCGCATGGGCCGTGGGCCAAATACGGAGACAACAACACCTTCGTGATGAATCAACGGAAGACGGACAGCCGCACGATGCAGGCGCGCGAGCATTCGCTCCCGGAGCTATTTCACTAACGAATCCGCTTGATGCGAGTAATCGCGGCGTCTTGGGGAATTGTAGTCATCTGTGGCCTGGCATGTTCAACTCGGGCCGAGCCGCAATCGGTCCGCACCGGGAAGGATGCACTTGGGGATTGGATGACAGATGCCCCGGGCGT
>QHNU01000196.1:0-3446 GCA_003218525.1 Verrucomicrobiota bacterium | reverse complement strand
TGATCTGCCGGCGCCTAATCCCAGGGAATCTGTTTATAATAGTCCGCGAATCGTCGCACCGCCTCAGGCAGCGCAATTGCGCGTGCCGCCGGGATTCCAAATCGAGCAGATTGCGAGTGGATTTCGTAATCCGCGTTTTCTGCTCAGCGCTCCCAATGGCGACATTTTTGTCACCGAAAGCCACGCCAATGAAATCAAAGTTCTTCGCAATGAAAACGGCCGCATCCGGACGGAACAATTTGTAAATTCCGGCTTGAATGACCCATTTGGCATCGCCTTTTACCCGCCTGGAAATGACCCGCAGTTTCTTTACGTAGCAAACACAAATGGCGTGGTGCGCTTTCCATACCGGAATGGCGACATACACGCTCGCGGACCGGCAGAGAAGCTCAGTGCCGAACTTTCCGGTGGCGGTTTACTGCGCGGCGGCGGGCACTGGACACGCGACATCGTTTTCGCACCTGATGGCAGCAAGATGTATGTCTCCATCGGGTCGCGCTCGAATAACTCGGATGATTCATCGGAGTCGGAACGCGCCCGCATTTTCGAATTCAATCCCGACGGGTCGGGGAAGAAGGTTTTTGCTTGGGGAATTCGCAACGCCGTGGGCATCGCATTTCGCCCAGGCACGCGCGAGCTTTGGATGAGTACCAATGAACGGGACGAACTCGGCGAGGATCTCGTTCCGGATTACATTAGTCATGTCGAGCCAGGCGGCTTTTATGGTTGGCCCTGGTTTTACATTGGCAACCATCAGGATCCGCGGCACCGCAGCAAACATCCCGAGCTGGCGGCGAAGTCGCTCGTGCCGGATGTGCTCGTGCAATCACACTCCGCTACGCTGAATCTATGTTTTTACAACGGCGATCAGTTTCCGGCAGAATATAACGGCGATATTTTCGCTGCCTTTCATGGCTCCTGGAACCGCACGCGTCGCACTGGCTATAAGATCGTGCGCTTGCCCTTCGATCATGAGAGTGGAAAAGCTCGAGGCGAAGTGGAGGATTTCGTCACTGGATTTGTAGCGACAAATGGCAACGTCTGGGGGCGCCCAGTAGGAATTGCAGTAGCGAAGGACGGAAGTCTTCTGTTTAGCGAAGACGCCCACGGCACTATTTGGCGCGTTAGTTATCGCGGTCGCAGGGATTGAGGGGAGGTCGTAGGTGAGGGTGAGAGCACGTGTCGTTCGTCGCGTATTTCGTTGACTCGGGTGAAAATAATAGAAAATGCGATTAGCCCACCGATAATCACAAGGGATAAAAGGCTAAAGCTGAGGAGTCGCAGCAGTCGAAATTTTTCGCGATTTCGCTGCCATTCCGCACGTTGTTCCGCGAACTCAGTTTCGAGCGAGCGCGTAATCTCGCCGTCAGCTTTGTTCTTGTCCGTATCCTCCAGCACCGCGGAAGAATAGCGTCCTGGTTTCGGAAGCGAAATGGATTCCTGAGCTCGCCCGGGATTTGTCCATGCCTTGCTTGTGACTCGCCTGGGGCACGAAACAATTGGGTGAGCCGCTGGTGAGGCGGTCCGATGGCATTTCACGTGCTGCGAAGAAGGTGGTGCACGCCACGTTCTTCCAAAAAGTGATCCTTTGCGCCCTGGCCGGTTTTGCCGCAGCCTGCCTGATTCAATGGGGCAAAGTGTTCGTGGAAGGTGCGGACAAGGCATTGAACGGCGGCTACGAACACCGCACGAGCGATCCGCTCGCTCCCCACAAGTAGACGAAATCCTTTGCCGCTTCGCGCCGCGCGCATAATCTGCGTTGCCGCGCATGAAGATCGGCTTTGCCCAAATCAACCCCACCGTTGGCGATTTGCGCGGCAATTTTGCAAAAATTGTGGTCGCCTACGAGCAACTCGCCCGAGAAGGAGCTGATCTCGTCCTTACTCCCGAGCTCGCGATCACTGGTTATCCCCCAAAGGATCTGCTCTTTAAGTCGCGTTTTGTTCCCGACAACCTCGAAATGCTTTCTCAATTGCACTCCCGGGTGCTTGGGCCGGCGTTAATCGTGGGATTCGTCGATCCCAATCAAGGACGCGGTAAAGCATTTCATAACGCTGCAGCCCTGCTTGAGAGGGGTATGCCAATCCAAAAAACCCACAAATCACTTCTTCCGACCTACGATGTTTTCGATGAGGACCGTTATTTCGAACCGGCCCACGCCATTGTCCCGCTGAATTTCCGCGGCCGAAAGATCGGCCTCACCATCTGCGAGGATATTTGGACGGAGCGTTACTTGTCGCGACCTTTTTACGATGTCGATCCGGTGCGGACTCTGGTTACAGACGGCGCCGAGATCATTCTAAATGTCAGTGCATCACCATTCAGCCTTGGTAAACCAATGGTCCGGCGGGAAATGATTTCCGGCCTGGCTGCGAAGTATCACCGTCCGATTTTTTACTGCAACGCCATTGGGGGAAATGACGAGCTTGTATTCGACGGAAACTCGATCGCGATCAATGCCCGCGGAGAGTTGCTGATGCAACTTCCGTCCTTCGAGGAGGCAATGGCGATTGTCGATTCCGAAGCCACGCCGACCGCTCCGGTTGCGTCGCCTGAAACGGTTGAAGAACTCTACAGCGCGCTCTCTCTTGGATTGAGCGATTATCTGGCCAAATGCGGTTTCAAAACTGCCGTGCTCGGATTGAGCGGTGGCATCGACTCGGCCGTGGTCGCAGCCCTGGCCGTTCACGCTCTCGGCTCGGCTAATGTCACCGGCGTTTGCATGCCAAGCCAGTTTTCCTCGCGCGGAAGTGTTCTCGACGCGCTTACCCTCGCAAAAAATCTTGGAATCGAATGTCTGCGCATACCGATTGCCGACGCCTTTGCGACGTTCAAGGCGCAGTTCAAAGACGTTTTCGCCGGCTGCACTGAAGATGTGACCGAAGAAAATATGCAGGCTCGATTGCGTGGCATGACTCTCATGGCGCTGTCGAATAAATTTGGGCATCTCGTTCTCTCAACCGGAAACAAGAGCGAGCTCGCTGTCGGCTATTGCACGATTTACGGGGACATGGCCGGAGGCCTCGCTGTCATCAGTGATGTTCCAAAAACGATGGTTTACGAGCTCGCGCGCTTTATTAATCGCGAGGCCGAAATCATTCCAGAATCCACGATTACGAAACCTCCCAGTGCGGAATTACGGCCGAATCAAAGGGATCAGGATACCTTGCCGCCTTACGACGTGCTTGACGCGATTTTGCGCCTTTATGTGGAAGAAAATCTGAGCGCCGTCGAAATCACTGCCCGGGGCTTCGACGAGAAAACAGTGCGCTGGGTACAGCGTCGGGTCGATTTGAACGAATACAAACGAGCGCAGGCGGCACCGGGATTGAAAGTAACGAGCCGGGCATTTGGTGTGGGCCGCCGAATGCCGATCGCGCAGCGCTATGTCGGTTGAGTGCACCGTGCAGGAATCGAACCTGCAACCCAGTGATTAAGAGTCACTT
>QHNU01000195.1 GCA_003218525.1 Verrucomicrobiota bacterium | reverse complement strand
TGCCGTAACGGCCACCGACGTTCGACCGTTGCCTGAAATGCAGGCCGCTTTGAGCGGTGTCTTCCTGCAAATTTTCAACCACAGCATCACCGCCGCCGCGCTGTTTTACTTCGTCGGATTACTCGAGCAGCGCCGCGGCTTGCGCGGGATCGACGATTTCGGCGGACTGATGCAACGCACTCCATTGCTCTGCGGCTGGATGAGCGTCGCCATGTTTTCCTCGCTCGGTCTTCCCGGGCTAAATGGGTTCATCGGCGAGTTCTTAATCTTCAAAGGCTCCTTTGCCGTGGCTGCTTCTTTCACCGCTGTTGCAGCGCTCGGTCTTCTGGTTACCGCGATCGTTTTCATGCGCGCCATGCAAGCGCTCTTCAGCGGTCCATTGGCAGAAAGTTGCAGTGCATTTTCCGATCTGCGAGCAAACGAGAAATGGACAGTAGTTCCTGTCGCCTTACTGATGTTCGCTATCGGCATCGCGCCCCAATTCATTCTCAACATCTTTAACGCGACCGTCATTCAGATGGCGCGGTTGTTCGCCTGAAGGGGTTGGAATGAGCAAGGAAATTGTTCCAGTCGAGCGGATCGCGCAACGCATCCTATATTTGCGCGGGCAAAAGGTGCTGCTCGATCGTGATCTTGCGGCCCTCTATGGCGTAGAAACGCGGGCTCTGAATCAAGCGGTGAAACGGAATGCCGATCGTTTCCCGGGGGACTTCGCTTTTCTGCTCTCTCGCCAGGAGATAGGAAGGATATCACAAACTGTGATATCCCAACGCGGGCTAAAGTTTTCTCAACGGGTCCGCGCGTTTACGGAACAAGGCGTGGCTATGCTCTCAAGCGTCTTAAATAGCGAGCGAGCAGTGAAGGTGAATATCGCGATCATGCGCGCTTTCGTAAAACTGCGCCAAACACTGGAGACAAATCGCCACCTCGCGCGAAAATTTGCCGAGCTCGAAAAACGCGTCGGTAAACACGACCAAGGTATTGACGCGATCCTCGAAGCGATTCGGCTGCTAATAGCCCCGCCCGAAAAACCTCGCCGCGAGATCGGATTTCATGTCCGGGAGACGGCGCCGCGCTATGAAAGTCGGCGGCGCGCATGATCGCCTGGACAATTTACATCACCTTCGTCGGAGCGGTCGTGCTACTCCTAATGCCGAGCGGGTTTGCCCGCTGGATCGCGCTGGCGACAGCCATCGCCGGATTGGCGATCAGCCTGGCTGCATTCTTCTGCGATGATATCGATCTCGCGCATTTCACCACCATCGTGCGTGTTCCGTGGGTGCCGATGCTCGGAATGAATTATCATCTCGCCGTCGATGGCATCAGCCTGACGCTCGCTCTCGTCACCGGAATCACAGCGGTGAGCGCGGTGCTCTTCTCCTGGGATGTCGAGCATCGGTCGAACGAATTCTTCTTCTGGTTGCTTCTCGTGGTGGGCGGCTCCTACGGCGTCTTTCTAAGCGCCGATCTCTTTCTCCTCTTCGTTTTCTACGAGCTGGTCATTGTTCCCAAGTATTTCCTCATCGCCATCTGGGGATCGACTAACAAGGAGTACGGCGCGATGAAGCTGACTCTCTATTCTTTCTTTGGCGGCGCACTCGTCTTCATCGGAATCATCGCCGCCTATGCGACCGCGGGGAAAGCGGACATCGGCTCGGCGCTCGACTTGCAAGAGCTCGCCCGATTTCAATTTCCGATTCAGTTACAGTCGTGGGCTTTTCCAGTGTTATTCCTCGGATTCGCCGTCCTCGCCGGTATCTGGCCGCTGCACACCTGGGCGCCGACCGGTCATGTCGCCGCGCCGACAGCAGGTTCGATGCTGCTTGCCGGCATCGTCATGAAACTCGGCTCTTACGCTGGGCTGCGGGTGGCCATGAACCTGTTCCCGCAAGGATTCGAAATGTGGCGCAACCGGATCGCTGCTCTCGCGGTCATCGGCATCGTCTACGCTGCGGCCGTAGCTCTGCGCCAACGCGACCTTAAATTTGTCATCGGCTACTCCAGTGTAAGTCACATGGGTTTTGTCCTGCTCGGACTCGCTACCGCCAATGGGCTGGGAGTTTCCGGTGCCGTTCTGCAAATGTTTTCGCACGGCGTAATCGGCGCGCTTCTGTTCGCGATTGCCGGAATGGTTTATCGCCGGACTCACACGCGCGACCTTGACGCGCTTGCGACCATGGGACTGGGCCGTGCCCTGCCCTTTGTTGCCTTCGCCTTTGTCGTCGCTTCGGCTGCATCGATGGGAATCCCCGGGTTTAGCGGGTTCGCCGCCGAAATCACGATTCTCATCGGCGCTTGGAGAGCCTACCCAATCGCAGTGTGGATCACCGGCATCGGAATGGTGCTCGTCGCTGCGTTTACATTGCGTGCCCTCAAACGATCCTTTTTCGACAGCGGAATTCCGGTGAATGGAGGGACGACCTCCGTGTCGTCCATTGGTTCCGGCGGGACGACCTCCGTCTCCTCCATGGAGCCGTTCGAACCCATCACGCTCGCAGAAAAATGCGGAGCGGTCCTGCTCATGTTCACAACCCTCGCAATCGGCCTTTACCCCAAACTGCTACTTGATCGCATTGTGCCCGCAGTTGAATCGATGCGTTTCATCAAATGAAGACGGATTGGGTAGCGCACGCGTCTCGCGTGCTGGTTTT
>QHNU01000194.1 GCA_003218525.1 Verrucomicrobiota bacterium | reverse complement strand
AGGGAGCAAGTCGGCAGCAACCCGGAGCGCGAGGCGTGTTTTGCCGCAACCGCCAGCACCAGTAAGCGTCAACAACCGAGTATCGGCGAGAAGTTGTTTAATTTTTGTCACCTCGTCTTCGCGTCCGATGAAGCTCGACAATTGCGCAGGCAAATTATTGCGCTCGGCTTCTGCCGGTCGCGCCTGCATTTGTTGAAGTTTCCGTGGCATGCTGGGATTCCCCACTTCGTCCGTGTAAAAATTGACCAGCGAAATTTTTCGTCCGTGTTTCACTTCGCATTCGCCGAGGTCATGCAAGTGCGGGTACCAGCGCGGAAGCGGCGCGAGATCGTCGGCGACACGTTTGGACAACAGAATATGACCAGCGTCGCCGCAATCCATCACGCGCTGTGCCACGTCGATACCAGCACCGGCCACATTGATGCGCTCGTTTACATCCAGAACGACATCGACGGGACCGCTATGAATTCCCATGCGCAGTCGAATCTCGGGATGATTTTTTATGGCAGCGCTAATCTCCATTGCACATTCAATGGGCGCTTCATGATCGCTGAAAAAGACGAGCGCCATCCCGTCCCCGGTCGGCAGGCAAATCAGTTTCTCCTCGGCTTCGGCGAGACGAAACCGGGCGGTCTCGCGCACGATACGATTAATTTCCGCAATGATCCTGCTCTGCTCCGTAATCAGCAGAGTCGAGTACTCAACCACGTCCATGTTGAGGACATGAGCGATCTCGAGCTTGGGACCTGATCCAGCTTCGGGAGTGGATCGCGCAAGCCTCGGAACCTTTTTCGACAAATTTTGTCGCTTCTCTTTCATGGGTCGTATTACTCCTACGACCGCAATCAGGTTACTCCTTCTTTTTGTAGCCGAAAAAGCCGCGCTGGCGGATGATCTCCGCTACTTGCGGTGGCACCATTTCATCCCAGCTCTCGTCGCCGCTGGCGATGCGCTTGAGCACGTCCCGGGAAAAGATCGGCAGATATTTCGGGTTGAAATTATCGAGCTGGACGAAGCTGCCCCGGCCTTTCAGGTAATCATAGAGCGGTTGCAACTCGGGGTTCACCTTCAGCGTGTGGATGGTTTCTAACTCGTCCTTTTCCTGACGCCGGAGCGGATAGACATAGACTTTCAACTCATTTTTAAAGAGCCGCCCGAAATTCTCCAGCGTGCCGCCGGGGAGATCCGCGTAATACTTTTCATCAAATAACTCGGAAACGCTCGGCAGCCCCAAGACGACGCCGATGCGCTCTTTCGTCCGCCCGGCGAGATAGGCGGCGAGCCGGTGGTACTCGAAGTAATCGGAAATGATCACAGTCATGCCACAGGCCGCGAGCAGCTCGGCGCGCGCGAGAAAATCGCGGCGGTCCACGTCCGTGCCTCCTGCCAGGAGGTTGCGCATGGTGAGTTCCATCAGCGGCAGGATCGGTTTGTCAATGCACCCGGGGTCCTGTTTGAACTTCGCCAGCGCGCAGTTGAGCATGTCCATATTGACGTGGGTGGTCGGGCGAAAGCTCCCGCGCTCGACCAGGACCGCTTTCTTATGCAACACGTCTGATGGCTGTAGCACCTCCCGCTTCGTGCCAAACATGGCCGCACCGCTCAGCCCCAGCTGCACCAGCTTCAGCGCCATGATGCGATTGTCCACGTTGCGAAATTCGATCCCGCTGAGTTCGAACAGGTCGATCTCGACGCGGCCGGTAGTCAGCTTGTCCAGCAGCGACTCGATTAACTCCTCCGGCACGTGGCTCAAAAAAAACGCGCCATAGCAAAGGTTCACTCCCACGATGCCGAGCGCTTCCTGTTGCAGCGACGCCTCCGCGTCGAGCATCCGCACGTGCATCACGATCTGGCTCGGTTCATCGCGGACGCGGCTCTGGAATTTGATTCCCATCCACCCGTGGGTGTCGCTGCCACCGTGGTAACCCCGCGCCGCCACCGTATCGGCAAAGGCGAAGAAGGAAGTGTTATCGCCTCGCTCTATCCCGAGCCTTTCCACATCGAGATCGAATTCCCGGTCGAGCATCGCCTGCAGCCGCCCGCGCGAGACATAGCGCTCGGCGTGTCCATAGATGGCGTCGCTCACCTTCATGTCGTAAGCCGACATGCTCTTCGCGATCGTCCCCGCCGCGCCGCCGACGCGGAAGAACCAGCGCACCACCTCCTGCCCGGCGCCGATCTCGGCGAACGTGCCGTACCAGCGCGGATCGAGATTGATCCTCAAGGCCTTGGAATGGGTATCAATCGTTTCTTCTTTCACGTCGCCGCAGACTTAGCCCGTCTTCCGGGCTTGATGTTCAAATACTGCATCACTCCGCGCAAGGCAAAGCGCGGGTGGTTGTAGCCACGGCGCTCTGTCGCCGTGAGAAAAGATTGGCATCGATAACTCGTCAGAACGCCTCGACTGAGCGAGGCGGCTACAAAGCTCAATTGTTGTAGCCGCGGTGCGGCGCCTGCACTGAGCGAAGTCGAATGTGTCGCCGTGAAATGCCAGTCCGGTACGGGGCGGCTCGACAGAGTCTCGCCCTACCGACTTGGTTGTTATAGCCACGGCCCGGCACCTGGCGGGTAGGCGTGAAAACATCGCCATCGACGAGCTGTAATCGCTACGTCGTTGGATGTCAGATTGGATGATGCTGCTTGAACAACGCCAGGCGCCGTTGAAGGGCCTTTAAGTCTTCAGGCGAGATTCCTTTGATGGCCAAAGCTTGTTCCTCGCAACGCACCGCCGAATCGAAATCGCCGGCCGCTGCGTGGGCCACGGCAAGCGTGTCGAGCATGTCCTCGTCTTGCCAAGACACAAGTTTGCACGCGTTCGTCGCGTCTTTGACAGCCTGTTGTGGATTGCGAAACGTTGGATCCGGGCAGATCGCCCGAATCAACGCGCGTTCGCTCAACGCTCTGGCATAAGCATCGCTTCGGGGATGGATAGAAATAACATGATCGATTTCCTTCATAGCGTCGGCGTATCTTCCAAGACTCGCGTTGGCATTGGCACGTAACAAGGCAGCCTCGATAAACGCGGGGTTCTGGCGCAGCGCCTGGCTGCAATCCTGGACGGCTAATTCGTATTTGTGCTGTCTAATAAATACTTTCGCGCGGGTGTAGAGCGCGGGCCACAGGGTGGGATCACTGCGAAGAGCAGCATCAACGTTACGTTGCGCACCCTGCACATCGCCATTCTTCAGCTGCTCTTCCGCGTCGCCCCAAAGTTTCATTGCCACGTGGTTGCGGCCAACGCCGTAGCGAATCTTAATCGGCACGCTTCCTTGCGCCTGTATCGCAGGGATAACCGCGATGAGAATAATCAATACTTTTACAGCGGTGATTTGAAAGGTGCCCCGCATTTCCGGTTTCCACGTTGTACCATAAACGCAGCGCGACCGTCAAAACTTCCGACACCACCATGTGCTCGGAATGCTTACGAGGTAGTTCCTGCGAGATCGCCGAGCCCGAGCCGGACCGTGGCGGAAAGCTCCGGCTCGTACGCTTTTGCCTAAAGTTGTTCGATTGTTGTAGCCACGGTCCGGCAGCTGCCGAATCGCCGTGAAAACGATCCGCATCGACAAGTAGTAAGAACGCATCGAGAGCCTCCTACGCCAAGGCTACGGCGAGCCAGGGACCGAGGCGGCTACAGATTCGCACGGCAATGCGCGGCATGATCCGAATGAGGAAACCTATTTTGGAAATCGGAAACCGGAGACCGGATAAAGATTATCGGCTCGACGGAGTCTCGCCCTACCAAGCTTCCTGCGTTCCTGATTCGATCACCCCTTCGAGTCGTAGCCAGGACCGCCGAAGCGGCGGACGCAAAGAGCGATTGGTAAACCAACCAGAAGTGGATGGCCGATCGGGCCGGTGATGTAAGTTGCGATATTGAAATGCGGTGGGACCGATCGCCGAAAGCGGTATGACCACGAAGTACATAAACAGGAACACCAATTCGCCATAGACGAGGCCGCAGAGAACCGGGCGTTCGACGAGCACGCGAAGTTTTCTGCTGGCGAGATAGTAGACCGTCGTCGCCGTGAACGCGATGGTGAAGTGACATAGAAGACCAATCGCAGCGGATGTCCATCCCATCTCACGCGACCGAATTCCAAAGATACCTCGCGCGACACCCTGCAGGATTCGGAATGGCGTGGAACCGCGTAGACCGAACCCAATAAAAGCCTGGGTGATATCGAAGATGCCGGCAAGGAGCCCACCCCAGAAGATCGCTGCAACGGGTTTCGAAACAGTCTTCATACGGCACTCGCGAGTAGACAGATGAGAAGAACAGCCGACGAGTCTTTTTCGAGTCAGAAGGTTTTGGCGGCTCGACAGAGTGATTCGTTCGCTCCCGCTCACTCACCCTCTCGGGCTTCCCGTCCACCCGCGCCGCTCCCGCGACCGCGTGTTCTCGCCCTACGGAAACGCTTGTTTGTAACCATGGTGCGGCAATTGCCGGATCGGCCTGAAATGCCAGTCCGGCTCGGACTGGCAAGGCTAGGGCGGGCCAGGGAGCGAGGCGGCGTCTGGATAAAAATCGGAGGACTGGGGCCAGACCAGTAAGCCCTTTCTGCCCCTTGAGTCCGAGA
>QHNU01000012.1 GCA_003218525.1 Verrucomicrobiota bacterium | reverse complement strand
CCGCAACGATAATCCAGCCGCTGATCGAGCCGTTATACGCCGGTGTTACCGCACATGAATTAATAGAAGCCCTGATCCGGCAACCAGTTCGAAGCGCGTTCGAAATTGTGCGGGAAAGCTGGCGCGCGGCAAAACCATCATCGGATTTCGAGGTAGATTGGCGGCGGGCGCTCAATCATGGCGTCGTTCCGCAACCGGTGCCGGAGCCAATCGCCGCTTCGATCCAAACCAGCACGTCGCGTGGTGTGAACAGCAGCAAAGGTTTGGAAGTCCTTTTTCGGCCTGACCCAAACATCCTCGACGGTCGCTACGCCAATAACGCGTGGCTTCAGGAAATGCCGCGACCGATCACGAAAATTTGCTGGGACAACGCGGCGATGATAAGTCCGCAGCTGGCGAAGCAGGAAGCGCTAACAACCGGCGATGTTGTTGAGCTTGAGTTTCGAGGCAGAAAGTTAAGGGCGCCGGTTTGGATTCAGCCGGGCCAATCGAGGAATTCGGTCACACTTCATTTCGGAAATGGCCGGAGAAAAGCAGGTCGCGTTGGTCGTGCGGTTGGTTTCAATGCTTACGAACTAAGAACATCCGACGCAGTCTGGTTCGGTGACGGCCTGATTCTGCGCAAAACTCGCGCGAAGCATGAATTCGCGACGACGCAACATCATCATGCGATCGAAGGCCGGCATATGTTTCGCGCGGGGACGCTGGCCCAATTTTCAACCGATCCAGATTTTGCCTCGCAAGTGACGGAGATGCCGAAGCGAGACGAAACGCTTTACAACCCGGACGAATTCAAAAGGGCTGGCTACGCCTGGGGAATGGTGATCGATCTCAATGCCTGCATCGGCTGCAACTCATGCACAATCGCTTGTCAGGCCGAAAATAACATTCCAGTCGTTGGCAAACATCAGGTGAGCGTCGGGCGCGAAATGCAATGGATTCGAATCGACTCTTATTTCAGCGGCTCGGCAGAAACACCGGAACTGAACCATCAACCGGTACCTTGCATGCATTGCGAACATGCGCCGTGCGAGCTCGTTTGCCCGGTTGGGGCGACCGTGCACGATGACGAGGGTCTCAATCTCCAAGTCTACAACCGCTGTGTTGGCACACGCTATTGCTCCAATAACTGCCCATACAAGGTCCGGCGATTTAATTTTTTTGAATTAAACAGCAAACTTTCTGCGACGGAGAAGTTGGGAAAAAACCCGGACGTCACAGTGCGTTCACGCGGCGTGATGGAAAAGTGCACCTATTGTCTCCAGCGAATTAACGCCGCCCGCCATGTTGCCGAGCTGGATCATAGTCGGGCGATTCGTGACGGCGAAATCATTCCGGCTTGCGCACAGGCCTGTCCGACCGAAGCCATCACTTTCGGTGACATCAATAATTCGAATAGTCGCGTCTCGGAATTTAAGCGGTCGCCATTGAATTACGGCATGCTGGCTGAGTTGAATACGCGGCCGCGTACAACCTACCTCGCCAAACTACGCAATCCGAATCCGGAACTAGCGAACTCATGAGCACGAGTATGATTCCGCCAGAGGAACAAGTCCGCACGAGGCTGTCGCCGCTCGGTTATCCAGCAAATCTGCTTGGGCCGCGAGTGACCTATGCAGATGTAAACGAATCAATCAGCTCGATCGTTTTGCGCGATCGTGCGCCCGCCCAATGGTGGATCGGATTCGCGGTCGCCTTTGCCTTGCTTATGATGTTTTTCCTGGCCATATCGTGGCTACTCATTCGCGGCATCGGAATTTGGGGCGTCAACATTCCGGTGGCATGGGGATTCGCGATTGTGAATTTCGTTTGGTGGATCGGCATCGGCCATGCCGGCACATTCATCTCCGCAATTTTGCTGTTGATGTTTCAAAACTGGCGCACAGCGATTAATCGCCTCGCTGAAGCGATGACCCTCTTCGCGGTGGCCTGTGCTGGATTGATGCCACTGCTGCATCTGGGACGACCCTGGGTCTTTTTCTGGCTACTTCCGTATCCGGACACCATGGGAGTGTGGCCGCAGTTTCGCAGTCCATTGGTGTGGGACGTCTTCGCAGTCGGGACTTATTTCACCGTCTCAATTTTATTTTGGTTTTTGGGGTTGGTTCCGGATCTGGCGACCATTCGCGATCGTGCGCGGAAAGTGTGGCAGAAAAAATTTTATGGATTCCTGGCACTCGGTTGGCGCAACTCGGCCGATCATTGGCAGCGCCATCAAACCGCTTACTTGCTCCTGGCTGGGCTGGCGACGCCGCTCGTCCTTTCCGTCCATAGCGTGGTCAGTCTTGACTTTGCCGTCGCCCAATTACCGGGATGGCACTCAACCATTTTTCCACCCTACTTTGTTGCGGGCGCGATCTACTCCGGATTCGCCATGGTGTTGAACATCGTGATTCCGGTGCGGAAAATCTATCACCTCGAAAATCTCATTACCGAGCGTTACCTGAACAACATGGCGAACGTCATGTTCGTCACCGGGTTGATGGTGAGTTACGGCTACTTCATTGAGGCATTCATGTCTTGGTATAGCGGCGATATTTTTGAGGAATACATGATGACCAATCGTGCCTTCGGCCCCTACGGCTGGATTTTTTGGGTGCTCATGTTGTGCAACGTCCTCATCCCGCAAACGCTTTGGTCGAGGCGAATCCGCTGTAATCCATTCAGCCTCTTCATCGTCGCGTTTTTCGTCAACGTCGGCATGTGGATCGAGCGTTTCGTCATCGTCATCACCAGTCTCCATCGTGATTTCATTCCTTCCTCATGGGGGAGTTACGCCCCCACGCTCTGGGATTGGGCCACACTTTTCGGCAGCGTCGGACTTTTTCTTAT
>QHNU01000099.1 GCA_003218525.1 Verrucomicrobiota bacterium | reverse complement strand
CAAGATCTTGTACTGGATCAGTTGAGTTGCTTCGCCCTGAAGCTCGGCCGCGTCGGTCGTGAGCAAGTCTTGAAACCGTTTCCGCGCCTCTGCCCAATCTTTTTTCAAAAACGGAATCTCGGCCAAATTGAATCGGGCATTCCAAAATTTTGGATCCAGCCGTTCCGCTTCCAAGAGCGCGGCCTCCGCCTTATCATACAATCCTTGGCGCATATAGATGACCCCACGGAGATTCTGCGAGGCGGCCAGGTCAGGTTTGCGGGTATCGATTGCGTCCAGCTCTTTTAGAGCCTGGACGTAATTGGCAGCGTCAAAGGCGCGGAACGCTTTGTCGTACATCGTCTCCAGTTCAGCATT
>QHNU01000098.1 GCA_003218525.1 Verrucomicrobiota bacterium | reverse complement strand
TTTGGTGGACTGCCTCCACTTCCGGGAGCTGCCGCGCGATCAACTTTGCATATCCTCCTGTCGCCACGACGTGGAGCCGTGTCTTTGGAAACTGCTCTCGCACGATTCGTCCAAGTATCCCCCGAACGAGTCCACGATAACCAAAAATTGCACCAGCTAACATTGCTTGATATGTCGACTTCCCGACAGCGCGCTGTGGTTCCCGTAGCGAAATTCGGGGTAGGAGCGCGGTACGATCGTACAAAAAATTTGTCATGGCTTCGAGGCCCGGTGCGATGACTCCACCGATATAGCCGCGATTGGCTGAGACGATGTCAAAAGTCACAGCCGTTCCAAAATCGATCACGATCGCGGGAGGGCCATACAATTCGGTCACGGCCACGGCGTTAGCCAGACGATCCGGACCGATCGACCTCGGATTGGGATAGTCAATCCGGACGTTGAGTCGCACTTTCGGGGTCAACCAGATGATTCGCCGGTTTCCGGCCGCTTGCTCGATCTTGCGATTTTTTTTTGGCACAACCGAGCAAACAACGATGGTTCTCGCGCCGCCTTTTCGCAGAATTTGATCGAGTCGCCTCGTAGACAATTCTGCTGTCGAGATGCGCATGGCGCGGCCGACGCGTGCGCGCGATGCGAACGCGAGCTTGGTGAAGGAATTACTCACGTCGACGAGCAGAAAATCAACGTAACCGTGTTTCATCATCGGACGGCGGCTTGCGAGTGTCCGAGGCCGTGCGTAGCCTCGCGATGTGCTGGTTCATCGTCCCCGCCGTTTACGCCGCACTCCCGCGATTCGCAATCTCATTCGTGAAACGAATCTAAGCCGGCACGATTTCGTTTTGCCTCTTTTTGTCAGCGAAAAAATCGAAAGTAGCCGCCCAATCCCAAGCTTGCCGGGAGTTTGCCAGCACAGCTTGGATGAAATCTCGCAAGTTGCAGCAGACGCGCATGAAATGGGGTTACAGGCCATTTTGCTTTTTGGCATCCCAAGAACGAAAGACGAAAAAGCGAGCTCCGCCTACGCCGGCAATGGGGTCGTGCAGGAGGCGGTGCGCGAGATCAAGCGGCGCACTCCTCGACTGACCGTAATTACCGATGTCTGTCTTTGCGAATACATGAGCCACGGGCACTGCGGGGTGGCTCGAGTTGATGGCGAACATTTTGATATCCTGAACGATGAAAGCGTCGAATTGATCGCCAAAACGGCGGTTTCACATGCAGAAGCCGGCGCGGACTTCGTTGCCCCCAGCGATATGATGGATGGCCGTATCGGAGCAGTGCGCGTAGCCCTCGACCAGGCCGGTTTTAATCAAACGGGGATCATTAGTTACGCCGCGAAGTTTGCTTCTGCCTTTTACGGCCCATTCCGAGAGGCCGCGGAAAGTCCGCCGCAATTCGGCGACCGATCGTCTTATCAAATGGACCCAGCCAATGCCGCCGAAGCCTTGCACGAAGTCGAGCTCGATCTCGCAGAAGGCGCCGATATCGTGATGGTGAAGCCGGGCTTGCCCTACCTGGATATTCTCTGGCGGGTTCGGCAGCGCTTTGGCCGCCCAACCGCCGTCTATCACGTTAGCGGAGAATACGCGCTGATCAAAGCCGCGGCTGAGAAAGGCCTGCTCGATGAACGTTCGGCCGTTCTCGAGATTATGACTTCACTGAAGCGGGCCGGCGCCGATTTCATTATCACCTATTGGGCGCTGGAGTTGATGCAATGGCTGCGCGGCTAAATCGCCAGAGCGAAACTGCCGTACACGCCGGCTTAAAACGTCTTGCAATGATTTGGGCGCAGGCGCGCGGTTACTCAGCCAGTGCACTCGAGGTCCAGCTGCCGCACTGTCGATTCCGGGCTGATGTTGCGGCCTTTCGGGAACGTCGCGATGGCGATCGCGCCGCAATTTTTGAATGCAAACAGTCACTTTCCGATTTGCGTCGCGACAATTGCAATAGTGCCGCTGCTCTCGACCGGCTCCAGGCCGTCGAGACACGGCGGGAAATTATCGAGCGAAATTTGCGTGTCCATTATCCCACCTTGGGGAAAGGCGATTCTCTTTTCTCCGACTTTGAAACTTTCGATTTTAGTCAACTCGATCATCACGGTTATTCTTGCGTGACGCGCGGCGCTGCCGGGCTTCGGCAACGGCTGATCAGCTGCACAAAATTCGAAAAACTCGCGCAATATTGCTGCGCAAATTTATTTTACCTTGTCATTGGAGAATCACTGCACGAAACCGTCTTCGAGCTGCCGCTAGGCTGGGGATTGCTCGTCGAGAAGAACGCCACGCTTGAACTCGCACAAAAACCGGTCTGGCACGAAATGTCAGCGGAAAATAAAGTCCGCTTTCTCCGTCGCCTGGCCGCGGCTGCAACCCGCGCCCTCAAACGGTAATTGAAGATCACACCAGAAATCGTTGAAGAGGCGCGACGCGATCTAGGATTTTCGAACTAGCAGGTTTTTGCCGGTCATTTCCACAGGTTGCGGCAGCCCGAGCATGAACAAAAGTGTCGGCGCGACGTCGGCCAGAATTCCATCGTTGCAGCGAAAGGCGGCGGCGTCATCGGCGACGTAGATCAAGTGCACCAGATTGGTCGTGTGAGCGGTGTTCGGTGACCCATCTCGATTTCGCATCAGTTCGCAATTCCCGTGGTCGGCCGTAATCAGAGCTTTGCCACCAAGCGCGAGCAGTTCGGGAATGATTCGCGCTAAGCATGTGTCAACCGTTTCGACCGCTTTCACCCCCGCTTCGACTACGCCGGTGTGCCCTACCATATCAGGATTGGCGAAGTTTAGAATAATGAGGTCGTAATTCGCCATTCGCGCACAAACTTCATCTGTCACCTGCGGCGCGCTCATCTCCGGCTGCAAATCGTAGGTCGCGACTTTGGGAGACGGCACAATCTTGCGGTCTTCACCCGGAAACGGGCGCTCGATACCGCCATTAAAAAAATAAGTGACGTGTGGATATTTCTCCGTCTCTGCAATTCGCAACTGAGTCCGTCCCGCCGCGCTCACGACTTCGCCCAGAATGTGAGCGAGATTCTCCGGCCCGAAAACATATGGCGACGGATACGTCACGTCATATTGCGTCAAAGACACGAAATGGACTCGCGGCCAAATCTCGCGGTCAAAGCCGTCAAATTTTTCCAGCAGAAAAGCTTGCGAAAGCTGACGCGCCCGATCGGCGCGGAAATTGAAAAATAGAACACCATCGCCGTCATGGACGCGCTGTTCGTCAGGAAAAGCGAAGATAAGCGGCGGCATGAACTCATCGGTCTTGCCTTCCTTGTACTTTGCCGCGACGGCTTCGGCCGGCGAAGTGCTAACCTGTTCGCCTTTGCCAAGTACAATCGCATCCCAGGCTTTTTTTGTGCGATCCCAACGCCGATCACGGTCCATGGCGAAATAGCGACCAACCACGGTCACGATCTGCGCACCCATCCGGGAAAGCGGGCCCTCGCATTCCTGCAAGATATGAGCACCGCCCGTAGGAGAAGCATCCCGGCCGTCCGTGAAGGCATGCACAAAAATTTCCTGTAGTCCGGCTTCATGCGCGACCTGAGCAATCGCGAGAAGGTGCGTATAATGACTATGCACGCCACCGTCGGAAACGAGACCGAGCAAGTGAAATCGCCGTTTGCGGGTTTGGCGGAATAGGTCCTGAAGCACTGCGTTCCGCGAAAGCTCGCCATCTGCAATCGCTTTATTGATGCGCGTGAAATCCTGATAAACGACGCGGCCGGCGCCGAGATTCAGATGGCCGACTTCAGAGTTTCCCATCTGTTCTGCCGGTAGTCCGACATCGAGCCCGCTCGCGCTCAGTTTCCCCGCGGGATATTTCGCGTAGAGCTGATCGTGAAATGGCGTGCGCGCCAAAAGTGTCGCGTCCCCATTTTCCTTCGCACGCCGGCGGCCGTCGGCATTAATACCCCAGCCGTCGCGAATGATCAGCATGACCGGCCCGCTCATCGCGCGCAATCTCCCAAGAGCGCCAGGCGAAACAAGCAGTTCTTTCGTTGACAAGGCTACGGCTGGTTATTCACATCGCGTCGCGCCATGAAGTGGAGGAATCAAATTCTGGCATTGGTCTGTCTCGTCGCTTTTGTCGGCTTCGGTGTCCTCTATTTCCAAAACTGGGTCGTGCAGAAGCCATTTGGTATCATCCTGTTTGTGGGCGAAGGGCTCACGGCGCAACGAATTGCGGCGGCGCGCATTTATGATGGCGGGTCCGACAGCCGGCTCGAGATTGATTCTTTTACCTTCTCAGCACGACTTAAAAACTACTCTGCCGATTTTGCCGTGCCCGATTCCGCCGCGGCGGCGTCGGCTCTAGCGACCGGTGCAAAAGCTAAAAACGGCGCGCTGTCAGTCGATCAAACCAACGGTCCGCTGCGCACCATTCTCGAAATCGCCCACGACGAGGGACGGGCGACTGGCATTATCACGGATGGTGCGCTGACCAGTCCGACCATAGCTGCTTTCTATGCACATGCTTCCAACGCGAGGCAGCCACATGAATTGGCCAACGCCCTGATCGACGGCGAGAGTGTCGATATTGCTCTGGGTGGTGGCGGTTCCAGTTTCGACAAAGAAAAACAGGAGCAGGGGAATATCCGCACTCCAAAGAATTTGCCTGAACTTGAGAAAATTTCGGGCTGGCAGCGACCGCGCGTGATCGGACTTTTCGCTGAGAACGACCTGCCGTTCAGCGACGAGCTTACGGCGCGGGCCGAGAAACCTTCGCTAGCCGATATGGTGCGGCGGGCGATCGAACTGCTTCAGGTGAATCGCCGTGGCTATATGCTTGTCGTTAACGCGCATTTGATGGCATCAGCCGCGTGGCAAAATCAAGGTGAGAGGACGTTGCGCGAAACTCTTGAACTGGATCACGCAATCCGAACGGCCCGTGAGTTCGGTGGAGCGAACGTCGCAATGGTGGTTTGCGGCGATGTTGCTATCGGCGGAATGAATGTGAACGGTTTTCCATTTCGATACGACCACGGCGTCGCCATTCTCGGTCTTAATTCTGCGGGGCAGCCCTGGATTACCTGGGCGACTGGCCCTAATGGGGGAAGAATTCGGGAGAATGCGCAAGAACCGACTGCGCGCGATTTGCTAAACACAGAGCCAGCCGCTTTGGAATCGCCCTACGCCCTGAATGCTTTGGAAGATCCGGTGGCATGCGGGACTGGCCCGCCCACTGAGAAACTCCACGGCACAATGGAGAGCACGGAAATATTCTCCATTCTGCGCGATGCCCTTTGATCATTTCTATTCGGGGGTGAGTTCACGGCTGGCTCGCAGCTAACATGGCCGCCGCCACAGGAACGGCAGCCTCGCAACCGAGAGAGCTGCCACAACCAGCACGCACGTAGTACGCATTATCAAATCTGACACGCTGGCCGTCGCGCAAATGTGGAGAGCAGAAATGCGGTCACCGGTTGGCTTCGCCAGCTCAGGCACCGCTCCATTTAGCTACAGTGCAGCTAAGAAACCACCCGGATTGGCAACGCAGTATTTTCGCGTGCTAGTATAAGCGTAATAACCAATGTAGGAATTAGTGGGGATTTCTGCCAGTGAACAGGCGGACTGATTGATTGTTGGGTCGAGGACATAGGTAGTAGACAGGTTCGTCCATTCCACCCAAGTATGCGTGACTCTGCTGGTCGGTGTTCGTTTACCGATAACCAGGCGAAGATTCTGAGCGCCATTTGCCTGCAGCTGCTGATACAGGGCGACGGCTTTGCCTTTACAATCGGCGACTGCTTCGCGCCCTACTTCGAGCGGTGTTTTCCATTGCACAGAAAAACGATATGGGATGGCCCGCAGGTCACGGATCCAATGATCTACCATGGCCAGGGGGATTTGGTGCTCGCTCGATATTATTGAGCAATTCAAAATTGGTTCGATCCGCTCCATTTGCCGGTCATATGGCGTGCTCTTCACCGGAAAAAGAATGGGCTGGCCAAAGCAGGTTATGGCCGACAGAGCAAGAATAGTGGCGGTGAGGACGAGAATGCGTCTTAGCGCGAAGAGGGAGAGACCTATTAAAATCATAACAATTATGGCTTATTGAGCAGCGCCTATGCCATGTTTGCTGTCGCCCTGAGGGATACGCTTGCGACCATTGGGTGTCATGAGGGCGGATTTCCCTGCGATCCCTGCTATGACTTCGATCGCTCTCATTCGCAGAACTGGCGCGGGAATGGATTCCGGAGAGTTCGCCAAAGCCTTTTCGTGGTTCACGATCGCGTTCGCGATTTGACCTTTTTGATCTAAGGCAATGGCGTGCGAGGGAATCGAACGAAAACCAAATCCGGCGCAAACCATCCCGTGCCGTCAACAGCTCGTTATTGGTGACGTAGGCGTCGTCATCCCATTGGAAAGCCGCTATTTCATACCGGCCGATAGGCGAGATTGCCCACCTGAACCAGAAAGCCATTTAGATGCGACAGGCTGCATTTGATAGATATTTCCGGAACTGGACCATTCTGTGTCTGGAATCCTGCACAGGATGTCAACATTTCAAACGCCTACTCCGGTGTTGCCAATACTGAACGATGTTGATGGCGGCGCAACGGACTGGAAAATTGCTGGTTTGCGGCTTTCGTCGGCAATAACGCGCCATGACGGACAAATCCTCCAAGGAAGACAAAATCGCTCGTATTCCAATGGTTTTGTGTTTGCTCGTTATTGCCCTTGCGATCGCCATCCGCCTCCGGCTACTCGGGGTCCCCCTCGAACGCGATGAAGGAGAATACGCTTATGCTGGCCAACTCATGTTGGAGGGTATTCCGCCGTATAAGCTCGCCTACAATATGAAATTCCCGGGACCTTATGCCGCTTATGCCCTGATCATGGCTGTCTTCGGGCAAACAATCACTGGAATTCATCTCGGTCTACTCCTGGTAAACATCGCAACTATCGCGCTTATCTTCTTTTTGGGCCTCCGACTGGCAAATCAAACTGCGGGAAGTGTCGCGGCCGCGAGCTACGCCCTCCTCTCGGTAAGCCCGTCAGTTCTGGGATTGGCGGCTCATGCTACTCATTTTGTCATGCTACCGGTTCTTGCTGCGGCGTTTCTCTTATTGGAGCCGCAGTCGACGAAACGACTTCTCGCCAGTGGCTCGCTTTTCGGAATCGGCCTGTTAATGAAGCAACCGGCTTGTTTCTTTGTTCTGTATGGGGCGATTTATCTTTTCATTCGCGATCTTCGTGACGGGCTCGCCTTAAAACAAGCTGCTCTGAGAAATCTTCTATTCACCAGCGCTGCCCTTCTTCCTTTAGCTATCGCTTGTCTCCTTTTGTGGCACGTCGGCGTATTCAATAACTTTTGGTTTTGGACGATCGATTACGCCCACCAATATGGCAGCCTGGTTCCCGCCACCCAAGCGCCGCAGATTTTATTTCCCAGCGTAAAGGAAGTGATTGGAGCTGGCTGGGCACTCTGGATGATAGCTGGAATTGGAATAGTTGCGGGTCTATGGGACAGGCGAATGCGTGCGAGCACAACTTTTCTGCTCGCCTTCCTGTTCTTCTCAATATTGGCGCTATGCCCGGGATTTTATTTCCGTTACCACTATTTCATCTTAGTCCTGCCAGCAATTTCGCTCCTTGTCGGCGTTGCAATCAGCAAGGTGTCGGATCTTCTCTCCGATCGGATGATGGCCGCTAAATTCATTCCCCTTCTTCTCTTTGGCGCAGCCCTAAGCTTGCCGATTTTTAAAGAAAAAAAAATCTTTTTCGGGGCTTCTCCAGTTGAAGCCTGCCAAATGATTTACCCTGAAGGTCCATTCCCGGAATCCGTCAGGATTGCCGAATACGTGCGCGACCATACATCTCCCCATGACACCATCGCAGTGTTAGGGTCGGAGCCGCAGATTTATTTCTATGCACAACGGCATTCTGCAACCGGTTACATTTATACTTACGGCTTAATGGAAGCGCAAAAATATGCGCGACAGATGCAGGAGGAGATGATCCGCGAGATCGAACATACGCGTCCAAAATATCTAATCTCCGTGATCACGAACGACTCGTGGCTGCAGCGGCCCCGGTCTGATCGACTTATCTTTACTTGGGCAAATGAATACACAACACAAAATTACGCCGTAGCCGGTTTTGTGAACATGGTGGCGCCAGGCCGGACAGATTATTATTTTGGGAATATTCCACAATCAGTGGCGCAGCTGGGGAATTACATTTTGATCTACCAAAGGAAATCTTAATTGGGATTTGAAATTATGAATGGGTCGTTTTGGACAGGTGGCTAACTCAGCTCCAAAAATAGAGCAATCTCACAGTTCCTTCACCGCAAGCTCACGGCAGGTCCATCGGCTCAGTGCTCAACCAACATGCCCGCCTAAAATGAGCCACCGTTGGTTGACTGTCGGCGTTTGCATTTGTCTCGCGGTGCTGACATGCGCTGTTTTTGGCCAAACTCTCAGGCATGACTTCGTTAATTACGACGATCCGCGCTACGTTTATGAAAATACCAAGATAACCAGCGGTCTTCACATCGCCGGCATTGCCTGGGCATTCACTCATATTCATTCCGAGAACTGGCATCCCCTGACGACGATCTCACACATGCTCGACTGCCAGTGGTATGGGTTGAAGGCGGGAGGCCACCATTTCACAAATGTCCTCCTGCACACCATTGCGGCGATCCTTCTTTTTCTTGCGCTGCAAAGCATGACCGGTGCGCTTTGGCGAAGCGCTTTTGTAGCAGCAGTGTTCGCTATTCACCCCTTGCATGTGGAATCGGTCGCCTGGGTGGCGGAACGCAAGGACGTGCTGAGCGGTGTTTTCTTTATGTTAACCCTGCTGGCGTACGCCCATTACGCGCGCGCGCCGTCGATCAGCCGCTATTTGACAGTGGTATTCGTGTTTGCCCTTGGTCTGATGTCCAAACCAATGCTGGTGACGCTGCCGTTCGTGCTTTTGCTCCTGGACTATTGGCCGCTGAATAGAATCGGCCGTCAAACATCAGACATCAGAAGTCAGTTGTTAACGCTGGTCCTGGAAAAAATTCCGCTCGTTGGGCTCTCGGCCGTCTCGAGCATCGTGACATTTCTTGCCCAGAAATACGCAATTGGCTGGGCCGAGGAATTGCCGATCTGGTCGCGAATCAACAATGCTCTAGTGACCTACGTCGTTTACATCTGGCAGATGCTCTGGCCGGTGAAGCTGGCCGTCTTTTATCCCCACCCCGAGAATCGGCTGCCATTTTGGGAAATCATCCTGTCCCCTGCGATTCTAGTCGGCATTACAACAGCGGCGGTTTTTTTGCGAAAATCACGACGTTATTTCATCACCGGTTGGCTGTGGTATCTGGGAATGCTGGTGCCGGTAATTGGATTAGTGCAAGTCGGATGGCAAGGGCGCGCCGATCGCTACACTTATCTGCCCCAGATTGGTCTCTATATTCTCCTGACCTGGGCTGTAGCTGATCTGACCGCACGCTGGAATCGCCAACGCGAAATCTTAAGCGTCAGCGGGGCCATCCTAATTGGCGTTTTGAGTTGGTTCGCGTGGACCCAAACGTCTTATTGGCAGGATAACGAAACGCTGTTCACTCATGCGCTTGCGGTGACTTCGAACAACGATGTTGCCGAAAACAACCTCGGTATCGTTCTTCTGCGAAAGGGAAAATTGGACGAAGCCATTTCCAAGTTGCAAAGAGCCGTGGATCTGCGTTCCAAAAACGCGCCCGCCCACGACAATCTTGCCAAAGCTTTTCTTCAAAAAGGACAACTCGCCGATGCCATGATTCACTATCGCAAATTACTGGAGCTAGAACCCAATAACGAAGAAGGACGCAATATCCTGGGCACTGTTCTTGCCCAGCAGGGCCGCATCAAGGAAGCGGTCGAGCAATGGCAGAGAGTGCTGGCGATCCGGCCCGAAAACGGAAATGCCATGAGTAATCTTGCATGGGTGTTTGCCGCCTCTCCCGAAGAATCGCTCCGAGATGGCACGCAGGCGGTCCGCCTGGCAGAGCAAGCCCTGCAACTCTCTGGCGGCAAGATCCCGATGATTTTCCGGACATTGGCCGCGGCCTATGCGGAGAATGGCCGGTTCTCCCAGGCAATTGAAACTGCGCAGCACGGCGTTGAATTAGCTAATAGCCAGGGCAACGCTGGTCTGGCCGCCGAGCTCCAGAATAACATTGCTCTTTACCAAGCCGAGAGACCGCTGCGCGATGCTAGCCTGGGTCTTACCAATGGCCACTCTTTCTTCTAGGCAGCTTGGCGGGGGTAAACCTCTCAAAGCTAAAGGGCCTCGTAACCGTATAGTGGATTCGCCAGGGGCGCGTGGACAAGTAGCTTCCGTCGGCGCAACTATTTTTATACACCTTTTGCTCGCTGGCATCACCTGGTCTGTATTTGGTCAGACCCTCGGGCACGAGTTCGTTAACTTCGACGATGACTTATACGTCTATGAC
>QHNU01000011.1 GCA_003218525.1 Verrucomicrobiota bacterium | reverse complement strand
TAAAACGGGATATCACCATCGAAAATTTCGACTACAAGAATCTTCTGCAAACCGATGCCGCGATTAATCCGGGGAATTCCGGAGGGCCGGTGGAAGATATCAGCGGTCGGCTCGTCGGTGTGAGCTCGGCCAAGATGGCATTCACGCCGCAAGGGGTGCCAACGCAGGGTGTTGGCTTTGCCATACCTGCTGAAACAGTGCGAGAGGCAGTCGCCGAGTTCAAGAAAGTGGCAGAGCAGCAACGGGGGCAGCCGCAACAACGACCAGCGGAGTTGAATCAACCCGCGGCCGCGCTTGCTGATCGGCTTTTTGGAATGCAGCTACAAGATTTGACGCCGGAGCTGACCGCTGCGCTCGGACTCATTCCCGGGCGCGGCGTGCTCGTCAGCGCAGTCGAACCGGGCAGTCCGGCCGACGAAGCGGGGATCGAGCGGGGGCTGGTCATCTACCGTATCGGCCGGCACAATGTGAATTCAGTGAAAGCGGTCGAGGATTGGCTTTCACGAGCGCAAAGCGGCTCGCGAATTGAGTTCGTTGTCGGGATCGCTCGCAACGATGGGCCGCGCCAACTCCAAACCGTTTCGTTGACAGCCCGCTGAAATTTTTCGACAACGTCGCGCTGCCGAAGTTGTCTCATTGAACTATTGCGATGATCAAAGTCGAACACCTGACAAAGAAGTACGCCGGTCAGACGGCAATCCGCGATCTCAATTTCGAGGTCGGCAAAGGGGAAATCATGGGTTTCCTCGGACCAAACGGAGCGGGCAAAACGACGACCATGCGCATCCTATCCAGCTTCATGCCGCCGACTTCCGGCCGAGCGACGATCGCCGGTTTTGACATTTTCGAACAATCGCTTCAAGCCCGCGCCCATCTCGGCTACATGCCCGAAAATGTTCCGCTCTACAGCGACATGCGGGTGACGGAGTATCTGAACTATCGCGCGGCCTTAAAAGGAATCCGTCATCGCCGTATGGCCGAGCGGGTGGGTGACGTCAAGGAGCTCTGCGGCCTGAAGGAAGTGGAGAACAAATTGATTGGGGCGCTATCAAAGGGCTACCGGCAACGAGTCGGGCTGGCCGATGCGCTGGTTCACGAACCGGACTTGTTGATCCTCGATGAACCGACGATCGGACTGGACCCGAACCAAATCCGGCAGGTGCGCGAGCTGATCAAGAACCTTGGCAAACAACATACCATCTTGCTCTCGACGCACATTTTGCCAGAAGTCGAGATGACTTGCAGCCGCGTCATCATCATTCACAAGGGTCGAATCGAAGCGTGCGATACTCCGGAAAATTTGCTGGGCCGCATCCGCACTGCTGGTGGTGTAACGCTTGAAGCAAAAACCGGATCGGATGATGGCGCATACGAGCTGAAAAAAATTCCGGGCGTTCGTGACGTGACCGTAAATGAAGAGGACGGATGGAAAAGATTTTCGCTCCGGGTCGAATTCGGCGGCGATGTCCGCGAGGAAGTGTTCCGTTTAGCGCGGGATCGGGCTTGGGATGTTCGAGAATTGACGGCGCATCGAGCGACACTCGAAGACGTGTTCGTGGAAATCACGCATTCGGATGTGGAATAACGGAATAGTGGAGTAATGGAAACGTTCGAGACTGAATTGAAGAATAAAAATCGCGGCTACTTGAAGCTAATCGTCTGGCAGAAGGCGATGCAATTGTTCGAGCTCACCCGTCGGATTGTGTCTGCCGATCCTCGAATCGATTTCAAGCTTCGCGCCCAATTCGCTGACGCAGCGCAATCTATTTGCTCAAACATTGCCGAGGGTTACGCGCGACGTTCCATTAAAGAGCACATACAATTTCTGTACATCGCACTCGGATCGGCGGCGGAAGTATTCACGCGTGCAATTGGCGTGCAGAGTATTGCGCACATCACAACCGCGCGATTCGACGAGTTCAACCGACTTCATTACCAGGTTGGAAACCGGCGGCTGCGTCTCATTGAGAGATTGGAAGAGAAACGTGATCGGGAGGAATGGACAACACGTATCGCCGAAACGGAAGAAAAGGATGGAGATCTACTCATCTCACTCCAACACTCCCTTACTCCAGCACTCCAACCCTCCAGCCGAGTTCATGCGTAAGTTCTTCACACTGCTCTCGCGCGAGGTGACGAGTTATTTCTACTCACCCATCGCTTATATCGTCCTGCTGTTTTTCCTGATCGTGAGCGGCGTCGATTTCTATTTTCAGATCTCGTTTATGAACCAACGCCCGGTTCCCTACTCGGTCCAGGAGGCGTTCTTCAATTCGGTCTTCTTTTGGTTTGCTTTCGTCCTGATTTTTCCGCTCATCACCATGCGATTGTTTGCCGAAGAATTTAAGCTCGGCACGATCGAACCGTTAATGACCGCGCCGGTCCGTGATTGGCAGGTAGTGCTGTCGAAGTTTTTTGGCGCATTGATCTTTTACCTCGTGCTTTGGATTCCGACGATTCTGTATTTCGCTATTTTCCAATATGTCACCCATCAGCCGGCTGCAGCCTCGACCGGCGCTTATTGGGGCTCCTACCTGATGTTGCTGCTTTTGGGTATGTTTTATCTTTCGGTCGGTTGCCTGGCCTCGGTGCTAACGCGGAACCAGATCATCGCCGCTGTCATTTCGTTCTGCGCCATCACGCTGCTTTTCTTTCTCGGACTCATTTCTTTCGTCCTGCTCGATATCAGTTCCCAGACGCGACAATTGCTTGGCTACTTTTCGGCCATCGAACACATGGGAACGTTGTCGCGCGGCGAGATCGATACCCGCCCGATCGTCCTCTATCTCAGCATGACGATCGTGATGCTTGGCTTGACCTATCAGGCGTTTCAATCGCGCAAATGGAGACTGTAACGGCGCCGGACAAACCCAAAACGATTCGCCGGTTTCAGATCGGGGCCAATGTCGTCCTCCAGATCGTGCTGCTGCTTTTTCTTGCCGCGATGGTGAATCATCTCGGGTTTGAACATTACCGCCGGTGGGATTTTTCCCGGGACAAGAAATATGCTCTTTCCGACAAGACAAAACGGGTACTCGGCGCGCTTAAAAGCAAACTGCGCATCACCGTTTTCTTTGCCCCGGAGACGCCGATCACGAACGACGTGCAGAATCTGCTGACGGAATATCAGTACGCCGCCAAAGGAAAAATTGACGTCGAACACATTGATCCGGCCCGAAATATTTCGCGCGCGAAGGAGGTGGTCGAGAAGTACAAAATTGTGACGGGCGAGAGCATGCTGGTGCTCGATTACGAGGGTCGAAACAAGGCGGTAAAAGCGTCGGAAATGGCGGAGATCGATCAGAGTGGAATGCAGTTTGGGGAAGGCCCGCGCATCACCGCCTTTAAGGGAGAGCAGGCGATTACGAGCGCGATTATCGATCTGATCGAAGGCAAGAAAAACACGATTGGTTATGTTCTCGGTCACAAAGAACCGCCGATTGCGACTCCCGCGAGGCAGGGGCCGATGGCGCAGCCGGCGCCTGAGAGTCCCATTTCCGTGCTCAAAACGTTTATCGAAAACGAAAATATCAAAATTCAGGAGCTCAATTTATTCAACGTGGACGCGATTCCGGCCGAAATGAAAACGATCATGATCATCGGTCCACAATACGACTTCTCCGATCGTGAAATGCAGTTGCTGCGCGATTTCTGGAACAAACAGGGACGCATTTTGCTGCTGCTCGATCCAGCGGCGAAGACGCCAAAACTCGACGCGTTCCTCAATGACCTTGGCGTGCGCGTGAATGACGATCGGCTGATGGCAGTGGTTCGCACCGGCATTCAAGAGATGGCGCGGGTGCGTGATGTCATTGGCCGTTTCCTGCCCGATTCGCCGATCACCAAACGCTTGGCCGATGTCCGCGCCCCCTTCGTTGGCGGGACGTGTTCCCTCACGCTCGAGCCGGACCGTGTTCGCCCAGCCGGGATCCAGCTACAACCTTTGGCTCAAGCCGAAGAAGGTTACTGGGGCGAGGTCGATTACAATTCGGATGATCCAGCCAAGTTGCAATACGACCCTAATCGCGATCACGGCGCGCCCCTCTACATTGCGGTGTCGGTTGAGAAAGGCGGGAGCGGCGACGAACGCGTGCAGGTGAATTCTTCGCGCATGATCGTCGTTTCGAATGCCACTTTTGTGCAGGACAACGTCCTCACTCAAGATCAACAGGCGCTCGACTTCATGTCGGCCAGCATTAACTGGTTGGGCAGTCGCGAGCAGTTAATCGGCATCGCCCCGAAAGTGCCGAGAACACTCACGTTCAGTCTGGATCAAGCCGCTCTCCGCAATTTGCGTTGGATCATTCTTGTTCTGATGCCTCTCGTCCCCGCGCTCATCGGGTCGGTCGTTTGGTGGAAACGGCGCGCTTAATTTCCAGATGAGAACACGAACAACCGTGGTCTTACTCCTGCTTGTCGTCGCGGTGGGCGCCTACATTAGTTTTTACGAGAGCAAACGACCGAATACCGAGGAAGCCAGCCGGCGCGCCCAAAATGTCATTAATTTCGATCGCGACAAGATTGAGGGCATCGCCATTCAAAACGGCGACGAGCGGATCACGTTGAAACGGGTCGACAAGAAATGGCGACTGGAATCGCCCGTTAAAGACTTGGCCGATGGCTCGGTCGTCGAGAGCTTGTTGTTCGACCTCGAGGATTGGAAAAAGGAGGCAACCATCACCAGCAAGGAAATGGAAGCAGACAAGAACAGAATGGCGGATTACGGCCTCGCCAAATCGAAGCTGCGCTTGAAGTTACTCGGTCCGCAAGCGCCTCCGGAAATTCTGTTCGGGAACAACGCCGCGCTGGAAAATCGGATTTACGTGCGGTTCGAGAACTCCAAAAATGTCTTTCTTGCAACTGAAAATATCAAAAACGCGATCTCGAAGAAGCCGGAAGACTTCCGCGATCGAAAACTGACCGATACGATCGCAACCCAGATCACGGGCCTGGCGCTGAAAACACCGGCTGGCGAGATGGAGGTGCAGAAGCAGGGTGAACATTGGCAGATCATGAAGCCGCTGCGAGCGCGGGCGGACGATCAAAAAGTGAATGATTTGCTCGCGCAGATCACAACCAGTCGCATCCAGCAATTTGTGGCCGACGATCGTGGGGATTTGCATCCCTATGGATTGGCTGAGCCGCGGGGGACGGTCACCATCTTCACTACCGACGATAAGCAGGGCCAGCTCTTGCAGATTGGGGGCGTGCCTGAAAAAGCGAAGGACCAGATTTACGTCCGGTTCACATCGCGAAATTTCGTCTACACATTGCCGAAAAAAATCGAAGAGGTCCTAAATACGAGACCAAACGACCTACGGGATCGGCATCTGGTGCGTTTCGACCAAAACCAGCTTGATCGCATCACAATCGACGCGCCAGGAAAAGACAAGACGGTGCTTGCCCGCAAAGGCGAGGTCTGGACGATCGCTAATCAGAACAATGCAGCCGCCAATACTGGTGAAGTGCGGCGGCTGATTGATCTGATAGCCGGTGAACAAGTCACTAAATTCGTGGAAGACGTCGCATCCGATTTGCCCAAGTACGGACTGGATAAACCTCAGCTCATCCTCACCTTGAGCTCATTCGCCTCGGAGAACACGGCCGAGACCAGCGCGGGCGAACACCCGATGGCGACCATCGCTTTTGGCAGAATCGAGGGCGAAAATGTCTATGCGCGCGTCGGGGATGAGCCCTTTATTGTGACGGCGCGGCGGGCCGTACTCGATAATATGTTTTCCAGTCCGCTACGGTGGCAGGATCTCGCAATCTTCCAGTTCAAGCCGGAGCAAATCCATCGTCTTTCAATTATAACAGACCACGAACGGACGATCGGCCGGGGTCCGAATAATCAGTGGCAGTGGATTGTTGGTAATGGAGCGATGGATACTGCGAATGTCCAGTCGCTGCTCAACACGATCGCGTCTTTACGCGCTGTCCGCTGGGTCGGAAATGACGTCCCGGCGCAGGCCGTTGCAAAACCGCAGTTGACCATCACTTTCACCACCTCACCCGACGACAAGACAATCCATAAACTGATTGTTGGTGGCCCGGCGGGCGATGGCATGTGGCTCGCGCGCACGGACGAACGGGCGGGCACGTTTGTTATTAGTAATCCCGATCTTAACGCGCTGCGACTTCCGCTTGTCCAGACCTCGAGTCCTTCGCCGGCACTAAGCACGCCTTCTGCCTCGCCGCCGCCAAGCGTCTCACCTTCCCGGACGGCGATTGGGTCAATCGCCCCTACCTCGCCAACGCCTGAGCGTTAGGGGCTGCCGTTTTTCAACGGTCGGAGACAGCGGCTTTGTCTTCCCGGGCCTGCGCAGACGGCGAGGGATCTCATGAAATTAGTACGGGCGATCGTGAGGTCCCTCGCCCCGAGAGCCTTCGGGCCTCAGGATGACCAACCTTTTCCCGGAACGCTTCCACCTGTCATGTCGAGCGGAGCCGAGACATCTCTAATTATACTGTGAAAAATAGGCTGAGATTGACTCGTTCGCTT
>QHNU01000230.1 GCA_003218525.1 Verrucomicrobiota bacterium | reverse complement strand
AGTAGCCGACTTCCACGGCTGCTTCGCTGACATTGAACCGGCCTGAGCGCAAAAGCTCGGCCGCGCGTTCCATGCGGATATTGCGCAGATATTGCGGAATCGTAAGCCCCACCTCCCGCGAAAAAATGCGACTTAGATAAAACGGGCTGCAGCCGACCTCCGTCCCGAGTTGTTCGAGCGTAGGCGGATTAGCCAAATCACGCGCCAGCACTTCCTTGGTGCGCTCGACGCGATCGCGCGCCACCCGTTTCTGTCGCATACAGAACAGTTCCGGATCTTTCGGCTCAAAAAGAAAATGCGCCATCAGCTCGAGCGCCTTGCTTTGATACCACAGAACCTGGGCCGCTTTCGCCACCGGCGGCTCGGTCAGCGAGGCCACCACCTTGCGTTGCTCGATCGTCATGGCGCGCGGTTTGGAAACGTGCGGTTGATCTTCGAAAATCGAAGCTCGCATCGCTGGTTCGAGATCGGCTCCGTTGTCCTCGAGCTGCTTTTGCAAATGCGAGCGGGAAAACCGGGAAAACTCCAGAGTTACGAATTGATGGTGATCATGGGCATGCCGGGAAGCAACCAACGGCTCGTCCGCAACGGCGTAATATCCTGAGGTCCCGGGCAAAAAATCCTCTCGGGAGCGCGAATCGCTCACGGCGCCGCGACCTCCCAGGTTCAGGCAGAATTCGATGCTTTGCCGATGGAAGCTGACTCCCCAGTCAAGCGGGCGTGGTGTCCGGAAATCGTGCCATTCAACACTCAAACCGAGCCGGTCGAAATTGCCGTAGAGTTGCCGCCAACCCTGGGGCACATCACGCCAGGCACCCTGCTCGGCCATTGCCGGGTTCGGGGAATTCATCTCATTTAATCAACTGTAGCCGCCTCGCTCTGTCGAGGCGTTCTTTTATTTCGTCGGCACCTGATCTCTTTATACGGCGACCCCGAAAGCACGGCGACAGAGCGCCGTGGCTACAACTCGACGTTCAATGACCGCATCAACTGTAGCCGCCTCGCTCTGTCGAGGCGCGCTTTTGAATTGAACATTCAGTAACTGCAGCAGCAACATAGCGATAATGGGGAACACGCGAATTCATGATCGCCCGCGTCGACCGCCACGGCTCGAACAGCTTTTTCCGAATGTGCGGCCATTTTACTTTGTGACGTTCAACACCCATCAACGTCTTCCGCTACTTGCACATCCGAAAATTCACAAAACATTCCGCTCATTCTGTTTTAGGGCCCAAGAACACGAGGTCGCCGTCGGCCGATACGTGCTCATGCCGGACCACGTGCACGTCTTTGTATCATTGCCCTCGACAGGGATTAACCTCCAAAAATGGGTTCAGGCGTTGCGAGCGGTGATCGGCAAGCAATTACTCAAGCTCGGATTCGACAAACCGCACTGGCAGGAAGGCTTTTTCGATCATCTTCTTCGAACGGAGGAAAGCTACTCTCAGAAGTGGGATTACGTTCGAATGAATCCGGTGCGCGCCGGATTGAGCGCGATCTCCGAAATCTGGCCATATCAGGGTGAGATACTGAATCTGAGATTCGATTAAGGCTAGATGCACGGCGACAGAGCGCCGTGGCTACAACAACTGCCGCATCACCTGTAGCCGCCTCGCTCTGTCGAGGCGTCTGAGCATCTTAACGCCCCGTCACATCTGCGACCCCAAAAGCACGGCGACAGAGCGCCGTGGCTGCAACAATTGGCTCAACTGTAGCCGCCTCGCTCTGTCGAGGCGTTTTGGGCGGATCTTGAAAGCAAGGCGGGTTTAACCTCCACAAACGCTGCCCGATCCCAATTGGCCAAAGTGGAAGCTGCATCATAAGTGCTTTCGGCGAATTGAAGAATCGCCTCATCTGCCACGGATGCGCGTCGAACTTCCTCGTAGGGCAAAACGAATTCACGCAATTGCGGATTGTAAGAAGCCGCTGCCGGTCGAACCTTGGCCTCGGCAAATCCTTTCGGTTCCGGATAAGCATAGGAATAAAAAATCGGCATCGGCAACTGATCGTTGCCGGGCCAGAAACCCAGGCTACTGACCTCTTGCGAGTAGGCTTCACGAGTGACCGCGTCCGGCAAATGCGGTATTCCGCCCGGATGTGGCGGCGCCGGACCGCCGGAAAACCGGGTTACAGCCAGATCGAAACTGCCCCAGAAAAAATGCACCGGGCTGCATTTGCCGCAAAAGTGCGATCGAAATTCCTTGAACACCCGCTCGCTCTGCAAAAGCACGCGCCAAAATCGATTTGCGTATTCGGGATCATAGGATCGGTGTTTCTCATCACGCTCAAAAGGAATCGCATCAACGACCTCGTTTGGCGTGGTGTTGATTTCAACGGTGATGCCAAGTTGGCGTAAGGCTCCCATTACTGCGCCATAAAACTTTGCCACGCTTTGAGGCTTAAGCTCCAGCACTTGGAGGCCGCCGTCATTAGCGAGGATTCTCAGCTCGTGCGAGATGAAATCAAAATGAATCTCGAACGCATTACTCCCGTACGGGATCGGGCTCGTGGTGAGGCCACGCGCGGTCAAATAAAGCGTGACATGCCAGGAATGATTGATCCAGGGCGTGAGCGTCATCCGGATCTTGCCCACGATCTGCGTCCACATGTGCAGGGTCGCACAGGTGTCACGCCAGTTTGCGTATTCAAGAGACGGCCAAATTAGATCGCGTGACTCGGCCGGCATGGTTAATCTTCGCCCCGGATGAAATCGGCAAAATTATGCCGGACTCGCTTGAAGGTATTTTGCGCGTCGTCCCGGGCCCGATAAAACGTTTGCCGCACACGACTCATGATCGCGTTATCGCCGGTCCGTTCCTCATATTCAACTCTTCCCTCGCGGCGATCCTCCACCACGGCATCGGCCGGAATCCCCTGAAACATTCCTTCCGTCCGTGTAACCGTCCCTTTATTGGCGCCAACATAGATCGTGCCGAGCGAACGCCGTTTTTGGTTTTGCAGTGTCACGATCCAAGCCGGATTGCCGCGCTCATCGGTCCGCAGCGTATAACTGACCAACGTGAACGGCACGTGGGAAGCATCTGCCGTGCGATTGGCAACCTCGTAGGCGCCACTTGAATCCAGATTCAGCTTGGCCGGATCTATGGTCGGGGTGTTGGCACTGCCCACTGCCGGTCGCATCCGCTGAGAGACAACGCGGCCATTTGTCACCACTACTTCGCGCACGTTGCCGGACTGGCTTTTATCGTCGATCCAAATTTTCCAGGTCGCTGGTTGCGGATTGCCGTCCACTCCCGAAACCGAAATGACGCGATTGACGAAATCGCGGTTAAGCTGGTTCCCGACCGTGCGGAGTGCGTCATAGGCGGTGCCATTAGCTTGCGCGAAAACCGATGTGGCGGAGAGCAAAAGCGTCGCGAGCATCTTGAACATGCTCGAAATTGAAACGTGCTTTGGAATCGTGTCCACGTTTTTCGAGATGTTTGGGCGGGCGCCATCTTCATTTTTCTATTACGCCAGACTTGAAGCAACGACGCAGTCTGGCAGCGTGTCGGCGGCAGAATGAAAAGACGGAAGCTCGAGTTCTCCAGCCACACCGGAAATCTCGCGCTCATGCGGAATTTTGTGCGCCATTTTCTTGATGGTTTTCCACTTTCGGAGCGCGACCGCACCTTAATGGTGTTGGGGGTCGATGAAGCGTGCACCAATATTATTCGCCATGCCTACCAATTGCGCGAGGATCAGCTGATTGCGCTTTCCCTC
>QHNU01000229.1 GCA_003218525.1 Verrucomicrobiota bacterium | reverse complement strand
ATAAACGGCGAGAAATGAAGCGAATAATATTCCGAGTGCCCCTGCCTTTTGCGCAAAAGAGGTTTGATAGCTGCGCAAGGCGACGCTGAGGACACCAACGCCTAGAGTAAGCAAAAGGCCGAATAGCATTTAGGGTTCGATCCGACGCTCCCTTAAGAATTTCTCGAGTTGATCGGTATCGAAATTCGCCAGCACTTCATCGCCCGCGATCAGCGTCGGCACGCAACTCTGGTCGGAAAGCTCCTTCATTTCTTCGTAAGCGGCGCGATCATGCCCTACGTCGATCTCGATGAATTTATAGCCCCGGCCGGTAAGATAGTCCTTTGCGTCCTCGCACCACGAACACATCGCGCGGCTGTAAAGTTTGAGATCAATCGCCATCTACAAAAATAAAACAGCGCGCTTCCTGCCGTCAATGGATCGGGCTAATATGACTTGGCCCAGACGACGCGTTGAGGACTCGGTTCGCCTGTAAAAATGCATTTTCCTGGCTCGGACGGATGCGCAGGATCAGCGAGCGGAATGCAACGGATTGTAACTTTGAGGTCCGCTTTAATCTCGTCTTCAATCGCCCGTGATCCATTCCAATAGGCCAGTGCGAACCCACCATGAATTTCCGGTTTACTGGCGTTTTTCGGAGTGAAGAAATCATAGAATTCCTCGCGTGTGTCAATAACCCGCGTGTTCGTATCGCGAAATTGCATGGCCCGCTGAAACAGATTTCGCTGAATGGAATTCAGAATCTCGGACGCTCGATCCACGAATCCCTCGGTAGCGAAGACTTCTTTCGCTTTTACCGGCTGATCTCGGCGACTGACCGCGACTTTGCCTGATTCCAAGTCGCGTGGCCCGATCTCCACTCGGAGCGGCACGCCTTTCTTGATCCACTCCCAATTCTTGACGCCTCCGCCGAGATCGCGTTGATCGATCTCTACTTCTATCGGCCCGTCCCCATAACTACCCCTGCGCAGCTGAGCAGCAAGCTTCGTGCACATTTCAAGGACCGCCGCTCGGCTTTCTTCCTTGGGTGTAATCGGGATAATGACGACGTGAGTTGGTGCGATCCGCGGTGGCAAGACTAACCCATCATCATCGCCATGCGTCATGACGAGCGTGCCCACCAGGCGGGTACTCATGCCCCAGCTTGTCGTCCAGCCAAACTCCTGTTTACCGTCACGCGTCTGGAATTGAATTCCACTCGCCCGCGAAAAATTCTGGCCAAGAAAATGCGACGTTCCGGCCTGGATCGCTTTCCGATCTTGCACCATCGCTTCGATCGAAAGGGTCTGCACCGCACCGGGGAAACGCTCGCTCTCGGATTTTTCGCCGCTAAAAACCGGTATCGCCAGACGATCGCGCACAAAAGTTTCATAAACATCAAGCATGCGCCGGGTTTCCTCGCGCGCTTCGGCTTCAGTCTCATGGACGGTGTGGCCTTCTTGCCAAAGAAATTCGGTTGTGCGGAGAAATAATCGCGGCCGCATCTCCCAACGCACGACATTGCACCACTGATTAATCAAAACCGGCAGATCGCGATACGATTGCACCCATTTTGCGTAAGTCGCTCCGATGATGGTTTCACTCGTGGGTCGGATGACGAGCGGTTCGCTCAATTCCGCCGCCGGCGCCGGTCGCATTTTCCCGTCGGCGCCGAGTTCGAGCCGGTGATGAGTAACGACGGCGCATTCTTTGGCGAAACCTTCAACGTGTTCGGCCTCCTTTTGCATGTGACTGAGCGGGATGAAGAGCGGAAAATAAGCGTTGCGATGACCGGTGGCGCGGAACATGGCGTCCAATTGCCGCTGCATATTCTCCCAGATACCAAACCCCCATGGACGAATGACCATGCAACCGCGCACATCGCTGGGTTCGGCTAACTCGGCCACCCGGACGATTTGCTGATACCATTCGGGAAAGTCTTGCTCCCGCGTGGGCGTGATTGCAGTTTTCTCGGCGTCCGGCATAGAAATGAATTGAGATACTTTCGGCGATATCAGCTAATAAAGGTGCAACGGCATTCCTCGACTTCGTGCCCGATGACAAGAGGTAAATTTCACAGGACCGCAACTTTGCCGCCGTCTTTGTGTTAAACTTTTCGGCTATGACGCGTCAGATTGCCTTTATCGTCCTGTTTGCCGGATTGCTGCAAGCTGGCGCTCTGGCACAAACGCCGAGGATGAATGGAGCTCGTCAGGCTCGCTTAATGAATCTTTCGGGAGAAGAACGTGCGCGCCTGCAATCGGCCCATTTGGCGGCGCTGCGCGATCCGGCGCTGCGCCAATCTCGCGAGCGATTTCAGCAAGCCAAAAAAGAATACCGGGATAAGTTGCGCGACGCTCTCCTTAAGGCGGATCCAGCGGTGCAGCCCATTATAGAGAAAGTGCGACGGCAGCGGCGCGACGAGCGTTAAGAATCGCACTCGGGTAAACGGCACGGGCGTTTGACACTCCCGACTCTCGCCCGTAATTTCCGGGCCTTTTCCCGCCCGCTGTCATGAAAACCTTTTCTGCCAAAGCCGCTGACGTTCCGCGCAAGTGGTGGATCATCGACGCCAAGAATCAAGTCCTTGGCCAGGTCGCGGTCAGAGCGGCGACCCTGCTACGCGGCAAGGAGAAAGCTGTTTTTACCCCCCATGTCGACACCGGTGATTTCGTCATTGTTGTGAATGCCGAAAAAGTGCGCGTCACCGGCAAAAAGGAAGAGCAAAAAACCTACATGAGCTTTTCCGGATATGTTGGCGGTCACAAATCGGAAAACGTGCGGGCGCGCCGCGCGCGACACCCCGAGTTGCTGATTGAACGGGCCGTCCGTGGAATGATTCCGCACAATCGCCTGGGTCGAGCCGTTTATCGAAAGCTCAAAGTTTACCGCGGTGAAACGCACCCGCATGCCGCCCAACAACCCGCGCCTGTAAAGTTGCAGTAGAGCGCTTCCTTATGGCAGAGAATCAGGAAATTGTAGCAACCGGTCGTCGCAAAACTTCGGTCGCGCGTGTTCGGATGACGGCCGGCAGTGGCAAAATCGACATTAACGGTCGCAGTTTTGAAGAGTATTTCCCGACCGCTCCTCTGCAGAACGCGGTCCTTCAGCCGCTGCAAACGGTA
>QHNU01000228.1 GCA_003218525.1 Verrucomicrobiota bacterium | reverse complement strand
TCTCGCGGGCTGTCATCAAGGTTTCGTCACAACTATCGCGCGCGCGCGAGGCACTTGACACGAACTTGGCAAATAGATTGCGCTTTCTTGCGTTTTATTGCGTGATCATGCGCAATGCGAGATTAACGGGAATTTGGTGAACTTCCCTCGTGGAAGCGGTTTTCCGAGGTAGAACGGCACTGATTTAGGCTCGTGCCAAATGCGACCAAACACGGATTTCTAATCCGTGGGTCGGGTGTTCGAGTCACCCCGGGCGCGCTCCTGCTGTTGCAAGAACAGATTTCAGGGAAAGGTCGCGCGAACGGCAAGGAAACGAGCCATCGCACACTACATGGATATTACTCTCGCCGATGTCTCGACCGAAATTTTGCGACCCAACATACCAGCAGAACCAAACTCCGGTCTGTTAGAATCGAAGTGTTATCGATGAATGACGCCGTGATTGATTTCACAAACATGTGCTTGTGCGTGCCGCGACCTGATCGTCCTTGATTCGCTCCCATCAAGCGTCTCACCACCGGTGAAATGCAGGATGTCCTTCCTTAACTGCAACAAACGTTCCGCGACATGTGGCGCAGACTTTTCCGTTACCGGTCAAGGTTCCTTCGACCGTGGCGCGATCCTTTGTTGATTCGACAACTTTGGCAGCAAGGAAAACAGGGCCGTCGGTCGGCGCCGGACGAAGTAATTTAATCATATAATCCGCCGTCACCGTGCACGGCGGATGATCTGCACCGGCCTTTTCCATCAAATGCCAGGCCGCGGTCCAATTACAATGGCAATCGAGCAGAGTACCGATAATACCGCCATTTAATACGCCAGGAAATGCTCCGTATTTCGGCTGTGGCATCCATTTTGCCACGACCTGATCGCCTTCCGGAAAACTGCGAATGCGCAGACCCTCACGATTTGCCGGGCCGCAACCAAAACAGGAATTTTTTGGCGCGTATTTTTCCTGTAGCGATTTGTTCATACTTTGGAGCGGTACTCTGTTGAGCGCCTCATCCTCCTTCGGCGACCGGTATCGCCGTTAGAAGGGGCGTTTATCTTACCGGTGTGGCTGGATAAGGGCGCAAGTTCGGCCCGGTATAAGCCGAGCGCGGTCGGATCAAGCGGTTATGATCGTGTTGTTCCACGACATGTGCGCACCAGCCCGAGATTCGGGAGGCAGCAAAAATCGGTGTGTTCAAAGCCGGATCAAACCCGAACATGCTGAACACAGGTGCCGCATACAAATCAACATTCGCACAGAGCTGTTTCTCGCGCTCCATCGTTTCCTCGAGCTTCTCGCAGATCGGAATCCATTGCCCCTTACCGACGCGCTGACCTAGTTCGCGACCGAGTTCACGCATGATCGGAACACGTGAGTCCCCCTTCTTGTAGACGCGATGACCGAATCCCATGATCTTTGCTTTTTTGGCGAGTCGTTCTTTGAGCCACTTTTCTGCTCGATCCGGCGTTTTAATTTCACCCAGCATACGCATCGATTCCTCATTGGCACCGCCATGCAGCGGCCCCTTCAAAGTGGCGCATGCGCTGGTCACGGCGGCATAAATGTCCGCCAGAGTGGACGCGGTTACCCGTGCCGCGAACGTCGAAGCGTTGAACTCGTGATCGGCATACAAAATTAAAATCGTATCCATCATTCGGATCTGCCAATCCTGCGGTACTTCACCGGTGAGTTTGTAAAAGAGATTACCTGCGAGGGTCAGGTCCTCTTTCTGTGGCAATGGATCCTCACCGTGCGCGATCCGGTAACCGTCGGTGATTAATGTCGGCACCTTTGCAATGAGTCGGATCGATTTGCGAATATTTGCGTCGTGCGAGTGGTCATTCAGTTCGGGATCAAACGCGCCTAGCATCGACACTCCAGTCCGCAGCATGTCCATCGGATGCGTGCTCTTCGGCATCAGCCGCAAGGCATCCAGCACCTGTTTTGGCACACTGCGCGCCGAGGCGATCTCGCGTGTAAACTTCCCCAGCTGTTCAAAGCTCGGCAGCTCGCCATGAAGTAACAGATACGCGACTTCTTCAAAACTCGCTTTTTCGGCCATTTCATGAATGTCATAGCCGCGATACATCAAACCGGCATTTGGATCGACCCAGCAGATTTGAGTTTCGCCCGCAATCACGCCGGCCAGTCCCGGGCTATAACTTGGCTTGGTTTCCGTGGTCATGGTTTGGGGTCAGTGTAACGACATTGCTCGCTCCGACAAATTACTCGCTGCGGTAGCCAAGCCATTCTTCGGCATTGGGATCGTAATCGAGGAGTTCGTAAAGTTCCTGACGCGTTTGCATCTCATCGATCCATTCCGCCTGTGAGCCACGCGCCTTCAAATCGCGCAGAAATTTCTCGCTCGCTTTCATGGCGATGCGGAAGGCGCTCATTGGGAAAATCACCATGCGATAGCCGAAATCGCGTAAATCATAGATTGTAAAAAGGGGGCTTTTTCCGAATTCCGTCATATTGGCCACCAGCGGCACCCGAACTGCTCCGGCGAAATCCAGAAATTCCTGCTCACTTTGCAGCGCTTCGGGGAAAATCGCATCGGCCCCCGCTTCGATATAGCGCAATGCTCGCCTAATCGTCTGTTCGAAATCCTCGACAGCTCGTGCATCGGTTCGAGCGATGATCAGAAAATTCGGATCGCGCCGCGCCGCCACGGCCGCCTCGATTTTTCCTGTCATTTCATCGATATCGACAAGGGATTTTCCTGCGAGATGCCCGCAACGTTTCGGAAATTCCTGGTCTTCGATGTGGCAACCGGCGAGGCCTGCACGTTCAAGCTCTCGAATTGTGCGCGCGACATTTTCCGCCCCACCGAATCCGGTGTCGGCGTCGACGACGCAGGGAATTCGCACGGCTTCCGCAATATAACCGGCTAGTTGCGCGACCTCGGTGAGTGATAAGAGCCCGATATCGGGAACTCCCACCGTGGCGTTCGCTAATCCGGCGCCGCTAATGTAAACCGCTTCGAACCCCGCCCGCTCCACTTGGCGCGCGATTGCACCATTTGGGACCCCCGGCATGGCAACGCAGCCCTGCGCAATGAGTTCGCGAAATCGTGCCGCCCTCGTTTTCTCCGTCATGTTGGGCAAAGCCGAGACATCTGTTGCTATTTCTGTGTTACGGCATGCGCAAGAGTTTCATCAAATGATGGACGTCGCGCTGCTGATCGAGAGCCCAAATATGCTCCAAAATCTTGGCACAGTGATCACGGCCCAGCGCCGGGCGAACTAGTCTTAAGAATTTCCCCTCCAGTTCGACATCGGAGACCGGGTTCTTCGCGTTTCCGATTGGATAATCGATCCGTTTGGTCAGTCTTCGGCCATTTTTCAAGGTGACATGCACGATGTTTGCCACTCCCTGTGGGTAGATCGCCGTGAGCTCCGGATTGCGCTCGACCCGAACGTTCTCCAGAAATTTCCAGATCGAGCGATCTGCAAATCGTGCTGGTTGAAATTGCGCCTCGGTCACTTCGCCATCG
>QHNU01000097.1 GCA_003218525.1 Verrucomicrobiota bacterium | reverse complement strand
GCATTGTGCCGTGATTCATAGGTGCTCCAGACATGAGCGATATGGCCGAACTCCTCAGTCCGACGCGCAATTTCTTTTTCGAAGAATCCATTCTTCTCAAAGTGAGACGTCGATCGTTCGATGAAACCTTCAACATCCAGCATCTGCGGCCCAACTTTGTCGTCTGAAACCGTGCCGCCAGGCTCCTTGATTGTCGGCATCAAACGCGCGCCCGGAATAAACAGGGAACGCTCGCGATTCCAATCCCGTTTCTTGCCTGCCGATCCGGAGATTACCTCATAAGCGGCGTTAATAATGGCGTCGATCGACCCGACATCAGCAGGGTCGGCGATGGATGCTGCACTGCTTTGATTCATAAACGTTCGACCAAGCGATTGAACCAGCGCGCCGACCGTCTTTTGCGTCCTGTCATTCCGAGCGAAGTCGAGGAGTCTGTCTTCATTCCGTTGAAGTAGAATATCGTGAGATGTCTCGGCTTTGCTCGACATGACAAAAATTTCCTGGACTCCTGCTTTCTTGATTAAAAACCATTTCCAGGACTTTCATCGCTGCATTGTGCCCAGGAATGCCACTGACCGCACCCCCACGGTGCGCACTTGACCCACACAGAAACACGTTTTCGTACTCCGTCTCCACTCCCCAATTACCTGCCTGTTCTTTCCTTTCCGCAAAAGGAAACGTTGGCGCGTCTTGAAAGATATTGCCGTGATACATCCCGAGCGCTTGCTCAACGTCGACCGGGCTTTTGCTCTCGATGCAAAGATCACCATCGCGCGCGACAGCGAGACAATCCTCGATCGGTTCTTCCAACCACTGATTGATGCTGTCGATAAATTTCCGCTGGGCATCACGCCGGAGTTTTTCGTTGTTTCTCGCAAACAATGAGTAAGGCGCATCAAGCCCAAATAATGTCATGGTGTGGAAGCCCTTCCCTCGCAGTTCCGGGGAGAGAATGCTGTCGTCCGTGAGAGTGTGACAATAGACTTCGCATGGCGTCTTATCCGGCAACTCCCGTTTGGCCGCTTGTATATAGCTGCGATTCATCTGTTCGTAGCCTTCATCGCTGTGAAATGTCCCACAGAAGGCTTCGTCCGCCGAGTAACGCGCTGCTTTTAGTTTGGGCAGCCGTCGCAGAAGCATGTTGACCTTGAAGACAGAGCCTTCGTCAGTCGCATCCGGCCAATAGGAATTCCCACTAAGCTTCGCCAGCACGTTTCGGCCAAAGTTTACAAGAAGAAATCGCGCCTCGATCGCTTGCCGTTTTCCATCAACCGTGAACTCAATCGTGCGTTTTTTGCCGTTCAGATCGAGTGCGGCAAGATCGACGTTCGTTAACATTTCGGCACCGCTTTTCCGAGCAGCTTGTTCCAACTCCCGCGCCACCGCGCCCATGCCGCCGACCGGCACCTTCCACTCACCCGTTTTGTTGCCGATCACATGATAAAGGAAACAGCGATTCTGCAACAACGACGGATCGTGCGGATAAGTGAAGACGCCGATTTTGGCGTCTGTAAAAACAAGACCGCGCACCAGATCGTTTTCCAAATAGCGCTCGACCGCCTCTCCTAGCGGTTCTTGAACTAAACTCCGCCACGATTCACGCGAAATTTCATCGGTGTCGAAACGGCGGCGCAATTCCTCTCTGGATACCAGCGGCTGCAACATCGTGTCCCAGATTTTTTCTGCAAAGAGACGGGAGAGTCTGTAGAACCGCTTCATCTGCTCGAACTCGATCTGATTCCCCGTTAACTCGAATATCGATTGCCGGTTCCTTTCCTCATCGACGTTGCTCAAGAGCAATCCGTCATACCGCTCCCGCTTGAAATATGGAGTAAACGACGCAGTCGCGCGTCGTCGTAGTTCAAGGTTTAAGCCGAGATCACAAATGATCTTCTCCGGGAACAAGCTGACCAAATAGGAGTAGCGGGACAGATACGCCTCGTAGTCACGGAAGACCTTCGCCGAGGTGGTGGCACCGCCGATGTAATCGTTTCTTTCCAAGAGCAGGACACTCAGCCCGGCCCGCGCGAGATAACTTGCCGCGACCAAGCCATTGTGGCCGGCGCCAAGGATGACAATGTCATATTTGTGTTGTGTCATAGGCGCGGTCGGTATCGGAAGGGATCTTACCAGGGCACAATCGGCAGCGTACTAACAATCGACGCGCAAGATACGAAATTGGTCGTCATCGACAAGCTGCTAGTGACCATAGAAGATTCCCGGCGATTCGGACCGGACCCGCTGATTTGTTGTCGGTTTTTGCTCGACGCATCGAGAGCCTCATTCAGATTATCGCGGTCGCACACAGGGCGACTCGGGGCGTTACATGTCGATAGAGGTTAAGCCAAATCTTCAACTCGAGATCGCGCACGTTTTTATTCATCGACATCGTCGGTTACTCGAAATTGCTGATCGACGAGCAGCGTGAGTTGCTTCAGGAGTTGAATGACATCGTGCGCGGGACGGACGTATTTCGGACGGCCGAAGCCTCCGGCCAACGTTCCAGGATCCCCACCGGTGACGGCATGGCCCTGGTTTTCACAGCACGCCGGAAGCTCCCGTACGCTGTGCTCTCGAGATTAGTAGGGCATTGAAAACTCGTCCGGAGCTTCGGGTCCGGATGGGAATTCATAGCGGCCCGGTAAGCGGCATCATTGATGTGAACGGCCAGATCAATATTGCTGGCGGAACGTTCGCGGCGATAATGCTCGAACCGCCCGATTTCGGTCGCGAAGACGAACGCAAACGCATTCCGAGTCTGCGGCCTAAAAAACAAAAGCCCTCGCCAGTTTCCTGGCGAGGGCTTTGTTAACTAGCTACTATTGAGCGCAGCAGGGGCTGCCGGGGAAGCAACACGCACCGCCTCCGCAGCAATCAGCTGCGGTTGAAGTCGCCTGTGCTGTTCCGAGCAATGCCAGTGCAGCGATGATCATCAAAAGGTATTTCATAATTCCTCCTGTTGAATTTGTTTTATCTCGCCCGGCACGGGCGAGCCGACGCAACCAGACGAACTATGCTCGTGGCGGCGGAACAGGTGGCTGATCGGAGCGTTCGCTCTTCAATACAAGACCCGAGGAAATCGTTTGTCCTTCTGCTGGCGAATAAATCAGCGGGGTCGAACTTGCCGAAAAAAGCGTGAGACCGAGCGCGCATGCGGCGCAACATTGCCGATCCGGGCTCGGTTTCGCCGGGTTACCGCCACAGTCGCCGTCATTATTCGGCGCAGTCATATGCTCGCAACAGTCTGTCTTCGGCGTTTGCACCAGCTTTGCCTGGACCGGCAAGACGATGGTCGAGATCGATGCTGATATCACACCAAAAAGCACAAGCTTCAGTGCCGGCCGCATTGATTACAATTATACAGCTTGTGCCGTGCCGAGGCAATGCCGCGCTGTTCACTCGCGCTCCGACCCGCGTCGACAGAGGGATGAGCTCGGAGTTGACCGAGACGTTTCAACATTTTTAGCCTTTCAGCGTCGCTATTTGCAGAATCGGACGCCTGCCCGGGGTGTTTTCGGAACTCCGCAACGTGCGCGCGGTAGAGGATGATGGTGAGCTCTATGGCAGATCGCCACATTATCGGCCTAATTTCAGCATTTTAGTTTTCCACGTTTCAGTTTTAGCATTTGGTGTGAACATGCGATGGCTTTGGCTTTGCAACGGGGTGCTTCTGTTCGCGAGTGTCGCGGCCGGTGCCGGCACTTATCAGCGCACGCAAGATGGAAGGACGCTGGTCTGGAACGATGACCCTAAACGTGGCGAAGAAGCGAGTTGGTCCGGCAAGAGAGACAAGAATGGATTCGCTGCTGGCTCCGGTACGCTGACGTGGTATAAAGTTGAACGAACAGTCGTCACCGGCTCCAGCATTCCGAACGCGAGGAGACACGCCATTGTCATCAGCCGTTATTCAGGCCAAATGGTCCAAGGCAAATTGGAGGGGCCTGTCGCTTATGTCGGTCCAGACGGAAAAAAATCCCAAGCGACATTTGTCGATGGCAGTGAATCGGCGGCTCGACCGTCGCCCACTCCTCGTCAAACCGCCACCGCCACCGCTACGCCTACCTCAGCGGCGACCCAAACGCCAGTCGCAGAGCAGAGCCCGACGCCAGTCGCAGAGCCCAAGTCCACATCCACACCGCTGATAGAGCAGACGCCGACGCCGCGCCCTGAGCGGACGCCTACCCCAACCGCAGAAACGACTCCACCGCCAACATCAGAGCAAACCGCAACATCGACCCCCACGCCTGAACCGTCCGCCAGCCAGCCAGCTGAACAAAAAGAGACAGTGGAAGTCCTAACTCAGGCTGATGAATCTCTCCGATCGCTCACCGCGCCTCCGCCGAAATTGCAGGGTGAAAGCGCTGCCCCGGCTTCGCCTCAAGCATCCGCACCGTCAACACCACCGCCATTGCCAACGCCACGCTTGGCTGTCATCGGCGATGATACCCATACCGTCGCTGCATTAGACAAGCAGTAGCAAGCCGCGGTTAAGAACAATGATCCCGCGACGATGGATCGGATTTTAGCAGATGACTTCGTTTTGATGACGGGCCGCGGCAGTGCATTGACCAAAGCCGATTTGATTAAAGAAGCGCGAGAAAAGCGGACGATCTATGAGCACCAAGAGGAGGAAGAAGGCACACAGAAAGTACGCATATGGGGCGATACCGCTGTGGTGACGGCGCTGTTGCGAATCAAAGGCACAAGAGATCAAAGGCCCCTGGATTACAAAGTCTGGTTTAGCGACACTTATGTCCGGACGCCGGCGGGTTGGCGTTACGTATTCGGTCAAGCTTCCACTCCGTTGTCGAAGACGGACGTGAAATAGTTTCGCGATAGTCTGTTTTCAGCGTTTCTCTCCGCCCAGGATAAAGCATCGTCCGCACCTCTTCGCCAAATCAGACATCTCGCCCGTTTTCAAAAATAACGAACACTGCTGCCATTTTATCGGAAAAATGATGTAGAGATCTGATCCATCCGCCCGTTCGCCAGGCATGCGCCGTAGCGCTCGCTAGCGCGGGCCATCATCTTTGCCTTGCGGGTAACGAGAGCGATGGGCCGGATCTTCGCTTCGATCAAGTACTCGCGCAACACGGGCTGATGTTTCTGTGGTGCTTCCCACGATTGCTCTCGTTTGCAATCTGCGAGTGAGTTCCGCCTTGTTTTCTTTCCAGTCGTACTCGGGATCGCTAACCACCGGTGCCCAGACGAGATGTCCCGAGTACCGCCAGTTATCGAGCAGAATACCTTGCGTGAAGGACTGACCTTTCGCGGTGACGACGATCACGTTATGTTCACCCATCGTTCCCGGAAAAGATTCACCCCAGTGGAGCTCGAGCGTTTGCAGCTTCAGTGCATCGAGGCGGAGCAGTAGCTCCGCCGCCCATTGGAAGCAAAGACCGCCTTTTCTCGCCCCACGATTGACCAGGAAATTTTGCAGGCCCGGTGGCCACACCACGTGCCACTCGCGGGCCAGTTCTCGTCCGGTGGTAAAAGCAATGTCGACGACCCGGCGTGCCTCCCCTGAATCTACAGCCGGGGAGAGGGAAGTGAGTCGCCTCTGCAAGGACGCGTCCTCAGCGGATCTGGTGAAGATGAGCGGTTCCCTTGGACGTGCCTTCGCGGATGGGGCGCAAACCAGAAACAATAACACCGCCGTGATCCAAAGAGTAGCGAAGCTGGAGCGGACCGCCCGCCAACGAGACATGATCGAAGAAGATGTTAGCGCGCCGTCATTTTGGCAATCGCTCTGTTCCGTCATCAGATTGACATCACAAAATTTTCATCCAGAAGCATTGCACGCCTGAAAGTTAAACACGCACGCGGTTCAAACGCCTCCTTCAATTTCCAGTTTGTCCGCCGACGCGATTCTTGCGCTGCTTAATGACCCGGTATAGCGGAGTTGATGGCGAAAACCGTTTTAGTAACGGGCGCGACGGGCATGGTGGGATGCGATGTCACGAAGCAACTTTCCAGAAAAGGACCAGCCGTTCGCGCTGGCGTGCGCGACCGAGTCAAAGCGCGAAAGCGATTCGGTGATGAGATCGACCTCGTGCCATTCGATTTTGAAGATGTTGGGTCCTTTGGCGGCGCGCTTGATGGAGTCGGGAAAGTTTTCCTTCTGCCGCCCCTGATACCGAGTCAAGTGGAGCTAACCAATGCATTCGTGGATGCCGCGAAACGCGCCGGCGTTCGCCACGTTGTGAAACTCTCAGCGATCGGTGCCGATGCCGCGCCACCATTTACGGTTGGAAAATGGCATGCCGCCAACGAACAGCACATTCGTGAATCGGGTCTGGGCTTCACGTTTTTGCGCCCGAACTCGTTCATGCAAAATTTCATCACTTACTTTCCGCCACGCGACGGCGCGATTTATCTGCCGTGGGGAAATGGCACGGCGAGCTTTGTCGACACCCGCGATGTCGCGAGCGTCGCCGCAGACGTACTGACCAGCGACGGACATGAGGGAAAAATTTACACGCTCACCGGCCCGGTCGCGCTCGGCATTGCAGACGTAACACGGATTCTTGCTGGGGCAACGGGGCGCGACATTAACTATGTCGATGTCCCGGAAGCCGACGCGCGCAACGGAATGCTTCAGGCTGGAATTCCGACGTGGCAGGTGGACGCCTTATTGGAGCTGCACGCAATCAATAAACAGAGCTGCTGGAGCGCCGTCACGTCCGACGTTGAGAAAGTTACGGGCAAACCCCCAATCGACTTCGCGCAATTTGCGCGCGACCATGTCGAGAATTTTCGATCGGGCTAGGTTTTTCGTCAAAGTGACGGAGATCACTGCGAAAGGTACGTCACCTCAATCGGGATCCGAGAACAGCAGAGGTTCCGAGCTACCCGAGTTCACAGTCCGAAATCGCTCCGTTCAGCTTCTAGATCTAGCGACCGAAGCGCGGAACACGCCAACTCGATTCCTCGAAGGATGCGCCGGCAGAAATGTGAAATTTGTCATCCCCCACCTCGCCGATGATGTACGCCTGTTTGTAATCCCCACCGAATTTCCCCGTCGATCTCCCGTACAAAAAGCCCACCTCTCCGCCGGCATAGTCGAAAAGACCGGTCCGCTGCACATCTATTACCTCTTTGGACGAATCCGTGGCCCGCGCCGCGGCGGAGGTAACAATGGGTCGCGGCGGCGCCGCCGCCGGTAACCCGGGAAGAAAATCAGGCGCCGGCTCCACCCAGCTCAGTGAGCTCGGGAACGAAAAAAAACCGCCATTTGAAAGCGTCAGCGACGGAAAACGAGGAGGCGAGCTATTCAAGGAGTGAAAAATATCCGGCCGATCTGTCTGCTGCGCCAATACGGAGAAACACAGACTGAGAAAGCCAATAACGCCAAAAGGTGCGCGGTTGGTCATGGAAGAATGCACAGCAAGAATGGTTCGAGCGCCAGCGAAATTTTTCTCGAGCGCGGGATGAGGAAAAGGGTAACAGCCAAGTCTCCGGCCCTGTAGGCGATTCGTCTCTCCAGCTGGCGCATTTCAGTTTGCACGGCGCCCGCTCGCGACGCTTTTCGGAGTGGCCCTCGTCGCGCTGTTTTTCTGCGGAGGCGGATGACGAAGAACCATCTGCGTTTCAGCCTTCAGCTTTTACGCGGTGGAAGTGCCCCAGCAACTTTGGACGCGGCAGCTCTGGCACCCGCCTTCCGATTTGCTTGCCTTTTCCCTTAGATTCCCATTTCGGCCAGGAAGGTGGCAAAATCGTTCACCGTGATCACGAGATTTGGATGAGACGCTTCAAATTTTTCGACCGATTGTTTCAGTTCATGGAGAGCCTTCTCCAGCTGGTTCGGTTTCTTGAGGGTAGCCTCACGAGCTAATGCCTCGGCCAAACGCGCCACACGTTGGGCATCCTGAGCGTGCATTTGTGAAACATCGCCGATCGCCGTTTTCAGCCGGGAAAGCAGACCTAGTAACTCCACCTTTTTGTCGGCAGAAATATTTTCGGCTCTTTTTACAGCCGATTCAGCCCTGTGGAGATGCTCATCACTCCTCTTAGTGTCGGCTAAGAGGAGTGGCGGTCAGCCGCCGGTTTTCGCTTGCGCGACGTAACGCTTAACCTCTTCGGCGTTAACACCGACAACGGTGCCGACGAGGTTGCCGCCACGATTGTAAACGTTAACCTGCGGGATCGATCGGATATTGTACTGTTTCGCTACCGCCGTGTTCCAATTCACAATATCGATCTTGCGCAGCGAAATCTGCGGATCGGCGCTGGCCATCTGCTCCAGGCTTGGAGAGAGCTGTTTACACGGACCGCACCAGTCCGCGTAAAAATCGACAATGGTCACGTTACCCGGTGCGAGGTGTTTGGTGATGTCCACTGCCGCGCCGTGAGTAATCACCTCGACTTGTTGTCCCCGATCAGCGACAGCCGCTGCCGGTAATTGCGGACTTCCCTTCTGAGTTTTGACCGGATCTTGTCCTGTCCAATATCTGGTTGTTTGCTCCGCCACTTTCCGACGCAGTTGTTCTTGCTGCTGTTGATAGGCGTTCTGTCTGGCGTCTTCTTGGGCCGAGTACGCGGCCGCCTTCATCGCATTGTAATGAAAACGTTCCCGCATTTCCTTCGGCAACTCGTCGAAATAGACTTTCGAGATTCCCGCGCTGGTTAAGAGGACAATGCCGTCCGGTTCGACTCGGCTGACGGTGGCGTTCTTGTATTCTTTGCCATTAATCAGTTTGAAATCCTCCGCCGCAGCGACCGACACAAAACACACAATTAAAACAGTAAGAATCTTCATCTTGCTTTCGTCGCGAAAAATCACGCGGACGATAGAGTAACAGGTTAGCAACAATCTTGCCGAATCGTGCAGCGCCAGACAAGACAAGAACGAAGCCTACTCAAATCAACATCCGGTGCGGCTTTGTTTCATGAACTGACTACACCGGTTTGACGAAACTTAATCCGCTACCCATAGATTTGGGCTCGTTAATTGTGGGCGCCAAAGATAAGAACAGCGCGAAATGCCAGAGGGCTTGTCATCTGATATCCAGCTCGAGATCGCACATGTCTTATTCATCGACATTGTGGGTTATTCCAAGCTCCTGATTGACGAGCAGCGCGAGTTGCAGCAGCAATTGAATCAAGTCGTCCGAAACACAGCCCAATTCCGCACCGCCGAGACAGCGGAAAAACTCGTGCGGCTTCCCACGGGCGATGGCATGGCGCTGGTGTTCTTCACCAGTCCGGAAGCCCCGGTCCAGTGCGCTCTGCAGATAAGCGAGGCGTTGCAGAACCATCCTCAGTTGCGACTTCGCATGGGGATCAATACTGGCCCGGTCAGCGGTCTCGCAGACGTCAACGACAGGTCAAATGTTGCCGGAGCAGGAATCAACATCGCCCAGCGGGTCATGGATATTGGCGATGCCAGGCATATCCTTCTCTCAAAGCGCGCGGCCGAAGACTTGATTCAGTACCGGCAATGGCAAGCGCATTTGCATGACCTCGGTGAATTCGAAGTCAAACACGGGGTAAAGATTTCAGTTGTTAACCTTTACACCGATAAGGCTGGCAACCCTCAGTTGCCCGAGAAGCTCAAACAACTTTCCCGCAAACAGGCTACCGCTCGCCGACTCAAGCGAATGTTGATAGCAGCTTTGCTGCTCTTCGCTGTCGCGCTGCCGCTCGGCGCCTTGATCCTTTTGCGTTATGGTCCCGCGAAGATGGCTAGTGGCGGCGCCGCCGAGACCATTCTGGAAAAAAGCATCGCGGTCCTTCCGTTCGCGAATATGAGCGAAGCCAAAGAGAATGCATTCTTTGCTGACGGAATTCAGGATGATATTCTCACGAGCCTTGCCAAAATCGACGGTCTGCGAGTCATCAGTCGCACTAGTGTAATGGGATATCGCTCCGACGCTGCGCGGAATTTGCGCGACATCGGAAAGGCTCTCGGGGTAGCGAATGTGCTGGAAGGAAGTGTCCGCCGGGAAGGCAATCGCGTGGTCGTGAACGTCCAATTGATTGATGCGCTCCATGATCGGCATCTTTGGGCAAATCGGTATGACCGCACCATTGCCGACTCGCTCGGTTTGCAAGGCGAGTTGGCCACCGAGATTGCCAAGGCGCTCAGCGCAACTCTTAGTCCGGATGAAAAAGCGCGCGTCGAAACGAAACCGACGGAAAATCCGGAAGCCTATCTCTTTTATCTGCGCGCCAATCAGATCGAACGCAATCCCGATACTTTGTTAGAAGACTACAAAACGGCGGAGCAGCTTTACATGCAGGCTGTCGCTCTCGATCCGAATTTTGCATTGGCGCACGCGCGCCTCGCCTCAACCTGCGGCGGAATCTTCCATTTTTACGAACCGCTCGACAGTTGGAAAACAAAGGCGCGCTCGGAAGCGGAACTGGCCCTGCGTTTGCAGCCAAATCTTGCCGAAGCGCATCTCGCACTCGGTCAGTGCGCCTACTGGATTGATGAAGATTACGAACGTGCCCTCCAGGAGTTCGACCGCGCAGCACAATTGTCCCCGAATAATGTGGATGTGCGCGTTTTCATTGCTTCGATCAAGCGGCGGCAAGGTCATTGGCAGGAATCGCTCGACACTTTTGAAACAGCGCAAAAAATCGATCCGCAGAACCCGAATATCGCGCGTAATGTCCTCTTCACGAATACGGCCATGCGTCGCTGGCCGGAA
>QHNU01000079.1 GCA_003218525.1 Verrucomicrobiota bacterium | reverse complement strand
GCATGGTTGATCGGGCTATTCATCGACGCTTGGCTGAGAGTACATCCTGACAAAACCGAAGCGCGAAAATTTCTTGATCGTTTCCCCGAGCATCTCAACGACGATGGGATCGGCACCATCAGTGAAGTATTCGATGCCCGCGAACCGCATTATGCCGGTGGCTGCATCGCGCAAGCGTGGAGCGTAGCCGAAGTGCTACGGGCTTGGATGAAGACCGCCTGAACAGCGTTTCGCCGGCCTATTTCTTTTGAAAGAAGCTGCCGATTGCACCCTTTAACATTTCCCCCGCTCCGCTGCCGATATCGCCGGGCGCACCTGGCATATCGCCGGCGAGAAAAGCGTCAAGATGCGTCGCGACCGGAGCCGGTAAGTTTTGCTTTAAGATATCGATCACTGTTTCGACGGCCTTCTGAGCCGTCTCCTGGTTTAATCCAGTCCGTTGCGCAACAAGCGTGACGAGTTCGTTCATGACGCAGCTTGCCAGAGCTGCACCTCAATCACAACTTCGAACTCTGCCCAAGCGATCTTACGCGCGAGCAAAACGCTGCCGCCTTTCGATTGAAAGAGAGAGAGGATGAACGAGACGGCAGAGCAAATTTCGAAACAGCCGGAGGTGCGCGAAGCACTCGATCAAACGCGCGGGAAGAAGGTCAGGGCCCAAGCAAAGGACAAATTCTGGTTTGTCACGCACGCACTGCTATTGATCGGCTGCGGCATTCTTTACTACTTGCTCGCGTCGCATTTTGTCCCGCTGCCGCTGCCCCGTGTTGAAATGCTCCTGCGACTGGTACGCGGCACGGTGATGGTCATTGTGCTTCTTGCCATGGCCAAGGCGGTCTCAGTTTACGCCATCGGCAGCGTGGCCGACGCTTCCACGCGCTTCACTCTCAAGCGAATTGTCCGTCTGATCGTAGCTCTACTTGTCGCAATCATTGCGCTCTCGGTCTTCTTTGTGAACTGGTACACCGCCCTCATTTCTGTCGGGGTGCTCTCGGTCATCGTCGGCCTTTCCGTCCAAACTCCGATGTCCAGCTTTATCGGCTGGATTTATATTCTTGTGCGACGGCCATATCGGGTAGGCGACAGAATTGAAATCGACGATGCCACCGGCGATGTGATCGACGTCGGTTACTTCGATACGACCCTCTGGGAATTTGGCGGCAAATATCTTTCCACCGATCATCCGAGTGGCCGCATCATTAAATTCCCGAATTCGAAGGTTCTAAGCACGATGGTATTTAACTACTCGTGGCCGCTTTTTCCTTACATCTGGAACGAGGTAAAATTTCAAATCGCTTATCAAAGCGACCTTGAGTTTGTCGCCACCACAATGCAGAAGATCACGGAAGAGGAAATTGGCGAAGACATGATCGAGCGCGTGGAAGTTTACCGCAATCTTCTCGCCCGCACTCCTGTTGATGAACTGGAAGTGAGAGAGCGACCACGAGTAATCTTCCGCGTGAGCGACAATACCTGGTTGGAAGCAATCGTCCGCTATCTCGTGCCCCCGCGTGACGCCGGGTCGGTCAAAACTCGGTTGATCAAGAAACTTCTCGCTGCCCTCAACGCGAAACCCGAGAAAGTAATGTTCCCGAAAGGCGACGCACGTTAGACGGCATACCGCGGAAAGATTTTGCCTCGTCTAGTCGCCGGTTGCACCAGCACCGATCCAAGTCCATTACTTGCGGCTGATGAAGTTTTTGCTGAGTGCTGTCCTATTTTTGATCGGCTCGTTCGCTGTGGTGGCTAAACCGGTTCCGCCCAGGCCACCGACAACTCCGATCCCAAAGGCAACGAAAGCTGAACGACTTAAAACGCTGGTCGCGCTACCTAACTTTGACGAAGTAACGGCAACGCGGCTCCAAATCTTTCTCGATAATAACGATTTCGGCCCGGGCAAGATCGATGGCCAGATGGGCGAGTTTTTTCGCAAGGCGCTCGTCCATTACAAGCGTTCACATCGAATGCGCGAGACCGGGGTGGTAGATCAATGGTTACTTGATCAAGTACCGGAACCATTCACGACTTACACGATTCCTCCGGAAGCGGAGAATTTTGTTGGGCCAACTGCAACCAAGCCTTCCGAGCAAGCGAAGCTGAAGGCGCTGAAATACGGATCACTTCTCGATCTTGTAGCAGAACGATTCCATTCCGCGCAGGGCTACATCCGCAAGCTTAATCCGGGAATGAATCTCGATGCCCTTAAACCCGGCGACACCGTCAAAGTACCAAACGTCTTGCCATTTAAAATCGAGGACTTGCATGAAGGCTTCGCCCAACCCAACCCGGCCTTCGCCACCCGCAAAGTTTATGTCGATACCAAAGAGCGATTTCTTCTTATCTACGATAACGATCAGCTGGTTGCCGAGTTTCCGATCACCCCGGGATCAACCACCCTCCCGGCACCCATCGGCGTCTGGAAAATTTTAGGCATCGCAACCTTGCCGGTGTTTCGACACGACGAAGGCGTGCTCCAGCACGGGGTAAAGAGCGAGACGGCTTTCCATTTGCCGCCCGGACCGCGAAATCCGGTCGGTATTTTATGGGCCGGGCTGAACAAACCACACGTCGGAATTCATGGAACAAACAATCCTGAAACGATTGGACGCGCAGCGAGCCATGGCTGTATTCGTACCGCCAATTGGGATGCCGCCCGGGTCAAAGAGCTGGTGACGGTCGGGAACATGGTCTCAATCTTTTGATGTTTAGATGGTCGGCGAGAGCCTGGGAGAATCCTCGCATTTAGTGTCTTTCCGGACTAACCGCGCAACTGAACCCGACCGCAGGAGATGACCGACTAAATCGGGCCCGGCGAACGTGTCTTGTCATTCCGAGCGCAGTCGAGGAATCTTTGATATTCAAAGGTTGATAGCGAGTGATATCTTGGCCTTACTCGATTCGCCACGGGACGGATTCGCCGTGGCGGGCGTGACATGGCTGCATGCGAATGATCGCGGATGTTGAATGAAGGTTGGCCATAAACTACTTAAGCTCTTCGATCCCGACATTATCGCGAGCACGCGCGAGCATATGCATCGCGCTCTGCATCCGATTAGCGCGCGGAAAATCCATGTTGAGCTTGAGCGAGACAAATCGTGGAACGCCCTCCGACAGAAGTATCCGCGCGGAGTCAAAGAAGTACATCGCTTCGGCGACACCAAGTTTTGGATCAAACGCAACGTAGAACGGGCACAGGACCTCTCGCTTGACCGCGGCCCGCGCCGCTACATTCTCGACCTTGGGTGCGGCCCAGGTTACTTCATCTACGTAGCGCAAAAGCTGGGTCCACAGCGGCGTCGGCCTCGATATCGATGAGCAGCCGATTTTTCGCGATACTCTTCGTTTGCTAAAGGTCCATCGTGTTGTACACCGAGTCGAACCGGCGCAGCCATTGCCATTTTCGTCGCAAAAGTTCGACCTGATCACGAGCTATCTCACCTGTTTCCACCGGATCGAGCGGCTACCGGATGGAAACTGGCGCACCTGGTCACCAGACCAATGGCAATTTTTCCTCGATGACGTCCGCGGGAATCAACTTAGTAGCGGCGGGATGTTGCTTCTGGAATTCCATCCGCAACAGAACGGGGAACTTTATCCAGAGGATGTGCGGGAA
>QHNU01000078.1 GCA_003218525.1 Verrucomicrobiota bacterium | reverse complement strand
TGAGATTCTTCTGGTCGATGGAGGTAGCAGCGATCCGACACGAGAACGCGCCGCCGACGTTTGCGACCGAATCTTGACCGCGAAATCGAATCGAGCCGTACAGATGAACACCGGTGCTAAGGCTGCCTCAGGCGATATCCTTTGGTTCCTACATGCCGATTGTAAAGTGCCTGAAGCTTGCCTGGAGAAAATTGAACGCGCCTTGCGCAATCCCGCAACGGTCGGCGGTTTTTTCCGCATTCGCATTCCGCGTCCTGACCTTGTCTATCGATTGACCGATGGCCTTGCCCAT
>QHNU01000077.1 GCA_003218525.1 Verrucomicrobiota bacterium | reverse complement strand
CGCCTAACGAGGCGAACTCACGGATTTTTGTCCGCTACCTGCTCGGAATCGGTTACTTGGCTTGCTGCAGCACAACCTGTGATGAATCCTTGATGTCGGTAACGATCAGAAACCGTTGCGATCCGGAAGAGTTTGAATCATTACCTGCAAGCATCTTCAGCGGTCCGATCGCCTGAACAATGCCTGCTCCATCCGGATTTGCCTTTAGAACCGCGAGCGGCTCAAGTTTGCCGAACGGCGGGCGATTGGATTCCGCCAGATACACCTGATACGGCGTCTGGGGAGTAAGTCCTCTCGCCGCAATCTGAACAAGATCCACTAGACCGAGCGAGTTCACCGCCACGGATGCCTGAGCATCTTTCAGCGCGGTTCCGCCCGCTTCTAGGTGAAGCCGAGCCGTGTTGGCGGCGGTGCCGAGCGGCGTCAAATTTTCTGTGCCAAGTCCGTTGGGGACTGCGTTCGGCACATATACCAAAGCCTGCGACGTCTGTCCGATCGGAATATTAGCAATGACCTTATTAGTCATAGTATCGATTGCTGCACAGTGTTCGCCGTTTTCTAATGCGACATAAACGCGCGAGCCATCGCCGGACGGCCAGATTCCGTGGGGAAGATCTCCTACCGGTATAGTCGCAACTAATTCCGGTGCCGCACCTCTGCGAAACGCCTTCACTTCGTTCGCCCCGCCAATGGTCACATACGCAAACTTGCCGTTCCGATTGTTTGCGAAGTTTACATGATTGGTGATCGGCCCCGTATCCAGCAGCGCCTTTTGCGCAAACGGCGGCTTCGCGCTGAACACCTGCACTTTGCCCGTGTCTTTCAAGGTGATCCATACCTCATCGCTTTCCGGACTGACCGCGATATTGGGGGAAAACGGACTCTCCTGCGGTGACCGTTTAACAATCTTATGCGATGCCACATCGATGACCGCGAGTTCCGGAGTGAAACTGGAACATACAAAAGCATATTTGCCGTCCGGCCCGAACATGGTCATTCCTGGGCCATTGGCCAGTTCGATGCGCCGCGTCTCCTTCATTCGCGCGGGATCGATTACCGATACGTAGTTCTCACCGCGCACCGTCACCCACAACTCACGGCCATCCGGTGTGAAGAACGCTTCATGCGGCGAGCGGCCGACATAAACTGTGCCTTTGACTTTATTCGTTGCGGTGTCGATTAGCGTTACGGAATTCGATCCTACCGACACCACCGCCAGCATCTTGGAATCCGGTGAGTAGCCGAGACCGTGCACGAGAAGCTGTCCCTTGTAGAGCGGACTCAACGCTCCCGGCACCGGATCCCCGAGCTTGATCACGCCAAGCAACTTGTTTTCGGAAGGCTCAATTACGGAAACCGTATTTGAAGTCTGATCGGCTGTGTAAACGCGATCATGGCTAGAGACGGGAATGTCAGGCCGCGCCCAGGGCGCTTGTTGTGCCATCGCGCATGGCAATAAACAGAGAGACAACAACCAAAGGATCATTTTCATATTAGTTGTCCTTTCCGATGTCGACAGCGACCGGTGGATTTACTTCCACGTGATCTGGCTGCTGCTGTTTCAGCCAACGCTGCATCAACTCAATTTCTAATTGCTGGTCGGCAATAATTTCCTGCGCCAGTCTGCGCATTTGCGGATCCTTGCCGTACATGAGTTGGGTTTTCGCCATGTCGAGCGCCGCCTGATGATGCGGGAGCATCAGTCTGACAAAATCGACATCGCTGTTGCCGGATCGGTCTATTGCTCCCATGGCCATGTGCATTTTGTCCATGCTCGCAATTAGCTCCGACCAATCAGGGTCGGTGCTCGTCTGACTGCCATGGTCGTGAGCGCCTGCTTGAACCGCTATGCTCGCGGCGAAACTGCACGCGACCACAGCCACTAATAATGTGGTTACTATTTTCATGGTTAGTTTCCTCCGTGTGACGCTAATACGCCCCTAAAACTATCGGGTCCGCGAATGCTACCGCTATGGCGCGAACGTAGGGTTTGGTGATGCCACCTATGAGGTGATGCTCGTTCCCTCTTTTGAGGGAGTAGAATCAATCGCGGCGAAGAAGAACCTCTTCAATAGGTCAAACAGAAAAAAACGAAGGTGATGCGCTCAGCCAGAGCCCGTGATTCGATGGTGAGAAAGCGCGCATGATTTTGGCGTGCGGCAATGCCGCGGCGCCATTCGGAAGGTTGGGCGAAAGATTGCGCCTAACCAAATGAGTGCGGACCTTGAGCT
>QHNU01000076.1:596-4293 GCA_003218525.1 Verrucomicrobiota bacterium | reverse complement strand
GCATCAAAGTAGACTTGCCCGTCCGGAACGCGCTGTTTACCGCGGGTTTCACTCACGCCTGGGGGACTGCCAATCTGCAAAATCCGTGGAGCGGTTATCCCGGCTATACCAGTGTTCAGGTTCAAGACTTCAATCGAGCGGGTGAGAGCGCGTTTCTTCTCCGGGCTGGTTATGACTTTCCCTGGGTCGACGGACTGAGCGCTTATGGACTGGCGGTGTTCGGCACCGATCCGGATTCACCGACGCAATTTAGACAGAACGAATTCGATGCCAATCTACAGTGGGGGCCGAAAAAGGGACTTCTGAAGGGCCTGTCGCTGCGTTTGCGCTATGCAGTCGTCCAGCAGTTTGGAGGAGATGTTCACAACCTTACCGATTTCCGCGCGATTTGTAATTACGTGATCAAGTTTTGACAAGCTGACGCGCGGAGGCGTCGTTGGCCGGTCGGAGTATGACCCAGTTTTACTCGCATCGGACTTCCAGGTAAAATGACTTCCCATGACTCCGCTCTTGCCGGTTTACTGTGAGCACTGTGAGTCGATCGGACAGGATAGTTTCCTGCGGATACCGTTAGGCCGTTCCTGGCGGCGCCTGACAATGACCCCGTTAGTGTTTGCGGTTTCAGTGCTCCTTCTCGCCGGCTGCGCGACCAATCGCCGGCAGCAGCAGCATTCGTCCGACACGCCCTTCTTCGACTCTCCAGATGTTGACAGTCTTCACTAGTTCCATTCCGGAGATCCGCTGCAAGATGTGCCCACAGCCAATCCGAACCGGTGACAGCAGCCTAACGGCTAGAGGTATTGCTTCCCTATGAAAGGGGAGTCTCACGATGAACTATGTTACTAACGCCCTTAGAGAGCATCAGGAACTCGCGGTCTTCCTAACCTTGGCGATCGGCTTCCTCATCGGCCGCGTCAAGATCGGGTCGTTCAGCCTCGGGACGACCGTGGGCACACTGCTCGCGGGAGTCGCCATCGGGCAACTGGGCATCCAGGTGCCCGCTGTGGTCAAATATGTCTTCTTTGATTTGTTCCTCTTCACCACCGGCTACAAGGTGGGACCCCAGTTCTTTCGCGCGCTGAAGAAAGATGCGTTGCCGCAAGTGACCCTCACGCTCGTGCTTTGCGTGACTTGTCTGATCGCGGCGTTTACCGCGGCGAAACTCCTCGGTTACGACATGGGTACGGCGGCTGGTCTTCTCGCCGGCGCATTCACTGAATCGACTGTTATTGGAACCGCCAGCGACGCCATCGGTCGTTTGTCCATATCCGCCGCGGACAAGACCACCCTAACGAATAATATTCCGGTGGCTTACGCCGTCACTTACCTGATCGGCACAGCATTCATCGTCTGGTTTCTCCCGAACGTCGGTCCGAAGTTAATGCGAGTGGACCTGAAGGAAGAGGCCCGGAAACTTCGCGACAAGATGTCAGGTTCGAAAACGGGAGAGTCAGAGACTGTGTCAGCCTTTCAGAGCCTGACAGTTCGCGCCTACCGGCTCACCCGCGCCGATTTAGTTAACCGGACCATCGCCGAACTCGAGGCCCGTCCCAGAGAAACGCGCGTCTTTATTTCGCGGATTCGAAGAGATGACGAGATTATCGAACCTCAGCCCGACACGATAGTTCGCGAGGGCGACATCGTCGCGGTCCTGACGCGCTCGGAACTGCTGATGGCCCGCGGGACAGAGATCGGGGATGAGGTAAGCGACAAGGTGCTGCTGGATTTTCCGGTGGAATTTCTCGACGTCGTCGTCACTAACAAGTCCCTCGTCGGCAAAAGCATCGCCGAACTGGCCGTCATGGATTTTGCCCGCGGTGTGTTCCTGAAGAAGTTGACCAGGGTCGGTCAGGTCATGCCGTTCTCTCCCGAAACGCGAGTTGAGCGGGGCGACGTGGTAACCCTGGTCGGTGCCGAGCGCGACGTCGAGCGGGCTGCCAAGAACCTCGGCTACGCTGACCGCAAAACGGCGATGACGGACATGATCTTCGTCGGGCTCGGCATTTTTCTCGGCGGCCTGGTGGGATTGCTCACCATCGTGGTTGGCGGCCTGCCGCTCACTCTAACTGCCAGCGGGGGCGCTTTGATCATGGGTTTGGTATTCGGCTGGTTGCGCGCGGTTCACCCGACATTCGGCCGGATCCCGGAGTCCGCGATGTGGGTCTTCGACACCGTTGGTTTGTCGGTCTTCATGGCCTGCGTGGGACTCGCGGCCGGGCCCGGTTTCTTTTCGGGGTTGCAGAAATCCGGGATCAGCCTGGTCTTCGTCGGCCTTGTTATCGCAATTCTCCCGCACACCGTGGCGATCTTGTTCGGCCGTTATGTGTTGAAGATGAACCCTCTTATCGTCCTCGGTGCTTGTTCCGGCGCGGGGACGATCACCGCCGCGCTTCGCGCTATCCAGGAAGAGGCGCAGAGCGAACTCCCGGCCCTCGGCTACACCGTGCCATATGCGATTGGTAATATCGTGCTTACGGCATGGGGTCCAGTCCTGGTCGCCATGATGTCGTAGGTCGTTGCGAGGTCGTGAGTCATTAGGTAGTTTTACTCGGATCGGACGGAATAATTGATCACGCATTTCGTCAGGCAATCCCCGTGAGAACAACAACTTTATTGTTTGTGTTTTCGGTGCTTCTTCTCGGCGGCTGTGCAGCCGATCGCTCGTCGCAGCGATACCCGTCTGACCCGCCGTTCTTCGACTCTCCAGACGTTGACAGCCTTCATTAGCTCGATTCCGAAGATCCGATTCGGCTCTCGGCGACACCGCACCCTGTGCAATTGGCAATATAGCGCCACTATCCTGTGAAGCACATACCTTCACTGCAGCTATCTCTCCGGGCTGCCACCGCGGCCTTACTGGCTGTCGCTGCTGCTCAGTTTCTGCACCTGCAACATCCCCTTTATGCGCTGATCTCTGCGGTCATCGTTACCGACTTGGAGGTCGCACAGACGCGGAAACTGGCTCTGCCGCGCTTCACCGGAACGGTAGTCGGGAGCGCGATCGGCGCCACGATCCACACCGTCCTGCTGCCAAGCTTGTGGACAATTGGATCTGGCATTTTTCTCGCGATGTTTGCGAGTCATGTCATTTCACTGCCGGCCGCCGCCAAAGTGGCTGGGTATGTATCAGGCATCATCCTGCTCGATCACGGTGATTCGTTCCATCACGCGACGGCGCATGACGGCGTTCAAATCATCTACTGCCACGCCAAGAACAAGGGCATGTGGTTCGTGCCGGGAATTGGCATGGGCCCGATGCAGCCGAAGGGACTGGGGATTTTGAAGCAAATCGTCGAAGGGCGCTAAGCCGCCCGGCCACACGTGTCCGATACTCTTCAACACCTCAAACCATTCACCCTCACAGCCATGCGTAAACTAAAGCGCGCCCTCACCAACGATCACAAGGACTGCAAACTCATTAAGCTCAACCCAGCCGATCCCACGAGCCCATACGCCGTTATGCAGGAAGGCTACGATTCCGCCGATCCAACCTGCCGGATGCGAATGTTCTATCTACAACGCGATGGGCAGTGGATTGACGAGATCGCCCGCAGTGCGAAAGGCGTACGACGCATGGCTGGCGCAAAAACCTTTTGAAAATCCGAGCGCGGATCCACATCCTTTCGTGCCGAACCTCTACGAACCGCGGGGCACGCGCGAAGCTACCGACCACGAGGGCTGCGATCAGCCAGAAGGA
>QHNU01000076.1:0-550 GCA_003218525.1 Verrucomicrobiota bacterium | reverse complement strand
GGTTCGAGCAGCAGCGTGTGCGTTTAGTGGCTTTCATCTTCGCCGTTGCCGTGTTCCTCTTTGCGGTCGTACGGACGGCGATGCTCCCGTTATGAGATGCTGCATGAAGTCGCTGCGTAAAATCTTGTTTCAGCTAAACCCAAGCAGATAAAATACGCGATCATGCCAATCGAAATCCGGTATCAGCCTAACGACGTTTTTGTGCTACGCATCAGCGGCACTTTGAAACAATCCGAATTTGACGCAGAGCAAAGGGCAATCGCGGGCAAGATCGAAACCGGATCGAAACCTCGTTTGCTGGCCATTCTTGAAAACTTTGAGGGTTGGGAACGTGGCGCGGATTGGAATGATCTCGATTTTATGATCTCGCATGGCGGTAAGATCTCCAGGATCGCTATCGTCGCTGAGCCACGTTGGGAGACTCTTGCGCTGGCTTTTGCCGGAGCGGGAGTCCGTCGCGCGCCGGTGAAGTTTTTTCCGTCTGCTGAACTGGAGCAGGCGCGAAACTGGTTGGCGGAGTAAGCCGCCATTACAGGCCGGAATAAGGGAG
>QHNU01000075.1 GCA_003218525.1 Verrucomicrobiota bacterium | reverse complement strand
ATTATGATCACGGCTGGCCCTGGTAGCACGACCATGACGGCACCGAGAAGGAGAACGTTAAACCCGATCACCGCTATGATCACTTTGCGCACAACGGGCATGCGATCGAGACCAAAGCGGCTGGTTAAAAATTGTTGCCATCGACGCAAATGAACAGAGCCGGGGAATGCAACCTCCTCTTCTACAGGATCTTGCAATTCAGGTCTCATCACCGTGCTCAGATTGTTTCGCGAAATTGCTGAGCTTTTGTTCCAAGTGCGGTGGCACATGTGCCGTAATGACCGCGTGATCGCCGTCGTATTGCAAATCAAGGACGTGACCAACACGATGAACTTCGGCAATCAGATTCGATTCGCTGAGTGGCACACGAAACCGCGAGCGCAATCGCCACGCCCCGAGAGCTGATTGCAGGATTTCGAGAAATTGATCGATCCCCTGTCCGGTCCTGGCCGAGATTGCCACACTTCGGGGAAATCGGCGGCGATAAGTCTCGGCAAGGTTTCGGTTTTCCAAAATGTCGATCTTGTTGAAAACGATGAGCGTCTGCTTACCGAGTGCGCCGAGTTCGGTCACCACGTTGTCGACCGCGTGCATATGTTCGTCCACCCGCGGATGGCTCAAATCGACGACATGAATGAGTAAGTCGGCTTCAGTCACTTCTTCGAGCGTCGCCTTGAACGATTCGATTAACGTGTGCGGTAATTTCCGCAAAAAACCGACCGTGTCGGTCAAGAGAACGCGCTGATTGTTCGGCAAAGTGAAGCTGCGCGTGGTGGGATCCAGGGTTGCAAAAAGTTTGTCAACGGCGAGCACGTCTGCGCCGGTCATTAAATTGAGCAACGTCGATTTCCCAGCATTGGTGTAGCCGACTACGGCGGCGACCGGCCACTGATGACGTTTGCGCCCCTGCCGCTGCACGGAACGATGTTTGCGCACCGCTTCCAGCTCACGCTCCAGTCGTGCGATTCGTTCCTGGACGCGGCGCCGATCCACTTCCAACTGCGTTTCACCTGGCCCACGCGTGCCAATGCCGCCGCTCTGTCGCGACAGGTGACTCCACATTCGCGTCAGTCGGGGTAAGAGATATTGCAGTTGGGCGAGCTCGATTTGTAGCCGGCCCTCCCGGCTGCGCGCACGCTGTGCGAAAATGTCGAGAATGAGCTGAGTGCGATCGAGCACTTTGCGCGAAAGCAGATTCTCCAGGTTACGCCCCTGTGCCGGAGAAAGTTCGTCATTAAAGATGACCGACGTCACCTGCTGATTCTGGACTGAATCTTTCAGGGCTTCGGCTTTTCCTTTGCCGATGTAAAACGGTGCCGTTGGCTTCGGAAGTTTTTGGGTAACGGTGTCGACTACTTCAGCTCCGGCAGAGCTCGCCAGCTCACGCAATTCTTCCATTGAATCGCGCAGGTCCCATTTGGAGACGCCATCTTGTTCGAGTCCGATCAGGAGCGCGCGTTCCTGGTGCTTTCTCGGTGTGGTCTCAATCATCCCCGCGCCAAACGGCGCTGCGCCATTTGCAAAATCGCGCTCACTGCTTCCTGGTGTGAAAACGAAGTCAAATTCAGCTGCGGAAAATTACTTTGGTGACGGAACCAGGTCAACTGCCTCTTGGCATAGCGACGCGTTGCTTGCTGAATTTGTGCGATGCATTCCTCGCGTGAAATCTCGCCTGCGATAAACTGCTGGAGCTGGCGCAATCCCAGGGCACGCGCTGCCGTCAATCCTATCTCGGTAAAGGCACGGACTTCTTCCTCGACGCCCGCATGAAACATTGCGTTCACCCTGTTATTAATTCGGTCATAAAGATCGTCGCGGTCGCGAATCAGCAAAACACCGATCCTATTTTCTGGCTTTTCCACTCGTGTAGCCGCCGTCTCAGCGGCAGAACAGTGGCTGCAACCGATACCGGCCGCTGACATGCTCGCTTTCTGCTGTATCGATGAACGGCTTTTCCCGCTCGACGTGATCTCTAATGCGCGCATCACTCGGCGTGGATTTTTCAAATCAACCCGCTCAGCAAGGTCTGGATCCTTCTTCTGCAGCTGGCCAACCAATTCCTTGAGCGGCAGGCCATTCAATTGGACGCGCAACTCCCGATCTGGTGCAGGCACATCATCAAATCCATCAGTCAGTCCCTTCACGTAGAGGCCACTCCCGCCCACAACGATCGCGTCTTTCCCACGCAATCGAATCTCAGCCAGCGTTCTCAGCGCCGATGCGCGGAATTTTACCGCCGACATCACGTCACCTAACGGAACATAGCCGAGCAAATGATGTGGCGCGCGTTGTTGCGTTTTTGCGTCAGGTTTCCCAGTCAGAAGATTGAGACCGTGATAAATTTGAAACGCGTCCGCGTTGATTATCTCCGCGCCGAGCTCCTCAGCCACTTCCGCCGCCATGGCCGATTTACCGACTGCCGTAGGGCCTACAATAAAGAAAATACCCGGCATAAAAAAATCGGGAGACGAGCAGCCGTGCTACTACGTCTCCCGATTGATGAACCGAATCAGTTCCGCGCGTGCTCGCTCGATTTTGCTCCACTCACAACGAGCTTGCGGCCGAGAAACTCCTTGTCGTGAAGTTCCGCGACTGCACGTTTGGCTTCTTCGACCGTGTGCATTTGCACGAAAGCGAACCCTTTGGAACGCTGATTATGTTTATAGCTGACAACCTCGGCGTTTTGAACCTGACCGACGCCGTTGAAGAGCTCGAACAGATCGCTCTCCGTCGCATCGAACGAGAGATTGCCCACGTAGAGACGCGGGGAAGTAACTTCAACGCTCTCTGGTTTACGCGAAATCCGAGGGGACTGCTCCCGCTCCGGCTGCGACCCATTGCGAGCCGATGCCTTTCTCGTGCTTTTCCCGTCGCCAAAAAAAGCGACGATCTTTGACCAGAGACCTTTCTTCGGCGCGGGCTTTGGCGCCGAGCGCGAGTGACGCGACCGCGCGTCTCCGCTCCTGCGTCGGGAACGCCCGCGCCCAGCGCGTGAGCTTCTCCCGGATGATTGAGATTTCATATTTGTCCTCAGTAATTACCCAATGATTTGGCGGGCGGAGCGCATCGATAGATGCACGGCCTGCGGCGCGCGAACCTCGCAAGGTTCGCTCGCGTTTACCAGGAATCGGCGACGCCGCCGGAAACTCCGCCCCGTCTCGCCGGAAATACCTCAATCGACATGCCGCTGCATTGCGTACATTGCGCAAACGAACCAGAGAAAATGCGAAACCTCGCATCATATTTTCAAAAATCTGATTTTTAAAAGCGGATGTGGAAAATTGAAGATTCCCGACATCGTTAACGCCGCACTATCGGCGGGCAAACCGTTATTGCAAGCGAGCGCTATTTGTTGCGCGGACCGAGCAGTTTGTCCCGAATAGAATAGTAGCGTGACTTGATATACTGCTTTGGTCGCTCCTGCCGAACCGGCCTCGCCCAATGCGAGGCAAACCGCCGCCGCGCCAATCGAGGCTCATAGCCGAAATGCGGCATTAATTCCCGGCAATGCCATTCGACCCAACCGATTTCCTCAGGTGTTAGTTCACGCTCCCAGCTTCGCGCTCGCTCGGAGCTGATGGTTGTA
>QHNU01000227.1:562-8270 GCA_003218525.1 Verrucomicrobiota bacterium | reverse complement strand
GACGACGCAAGGTTTGTTCCATTCGCGAATGAACGGAAGTAAGTGCACGCCGCTGTGTCCAAAATAAATATGCATCATGTCGGCGTGCCGGCGCGCCAAAATGGAGACGAGCAACTGATGTTCACCGCGATAAATCAGAGGCGGGCGCCGCTCGACAAATTTCATCCACCCATGCCGTAGTAAATTAGTGTGAGGTCGCGGAATTTGCTCGATGTCTTCGAAAGGAAAGCGCGCGGCATTTTCGACCGTCTTTGTCATGACAAAGGTCGTGACCCGGCGCAGCGACCTGACCTGCCGATAAATGTGCAGCATTTCCGGTTTCAAAAACGTGCTGCAGTAGCTGGCGACAACGAGTTTACCCATGGATGAAACGCTCAGTGTGTGCGAGGTCGATCACCTTGTCTAATTGTTAATCGTGCACCGCAGTAAAATTGGCTTGAGTCGAACTGGCAAGTCCGGGTTGCACTGGAATCCACTCTCCCAGCAAAGATTTGACTTGGCTAATCCCCCGCCCTTGCTTGGCCGAAACCGAAATAACCGTGAGTTCGGGAAAACGCTCACGAAATCGGCCAAGATTATCCTCCGCCTGCGGCAAATCCATTTTGTTAGCGATCACGAACCAGGGCCGTTCCGAAAGGCGCGGATCATATAAATCGATTTCGCGCCGCAGAGACTCGAGATCGGCGATTGGACTTCGGCCATCGCTGCCCGCCATATCGAGCACGAAAAGTAACAAGCGGCAGCGAGTGATGTGCCGAAGAAAATCATGACCGAGCCCAAGGTTGCGATGAGCTCCCTCGATCAAGCCGGGAATATCCGCCACCGTCACCCGCCGATACTCGTCCAGATCGACGACACCGATGATCGGATGAAGGGTCGTAAATGGATACGGCGCCACCTTTGGTTGGGCAGCTGATAACTGCCGCAGAAGGGTCGATTTTCCAGCATTTGGATAACCGACGAGCGCGGCATCGGCAATCGTTCGCAGCTCGAGAAAAAAATAACCGCTCTCACCTTCACCGCCTTCGGTGTACTGGCGCGGGGCGCGGTTGCGGGAACTCTTGAAATGAACATTCCCTTTCCCCCCGGATCCGCCGCGACAAAGCAAGAATTCTTCAGCATCGTCGGTCAGGTCGGCAATCTGCTCACCGGTTTCAAATTGCATCGGCCCCGATTCATGATCTGTCTTTGCGCCTGACACGATGGGCCTGATCGGAATTGCGCGGTAGACGATCGTGCCGACTGGGACCGCCACAATTGCCGGTGGCGCCGCCTTGCCGTGCATCTTCTTCCCCTGTCCATGTCCCCCATGTTTGGCTCGAATGATCGGCTCGTAGAAGAGATTCGCGAGGTGATCGGTGTGCTGGTCGGCACGGAGAATGACATCTCCGCCGCGCCCGCCATCGCCCCCATCCGGTCCTCCTTTGGGAACAAATTTTTCGCGGCGAAAACTTACGCATCCACGCCCACCCTGGCCGGCTTGGGCAAAAACTCGGATCCGATCCACGAACATCGCGTCAGGACTATATCGCGATTGAGGTTTGTTCGCTGCTAGCTATTCCGGTTAAGAATCACCGTCCTCGACTCAGAATAGCAGCGATTCGTACAGTGCCTTTGTTTCTTGTGCGATGGCACGCCAGCTAAACTTCTGCTCGGCGCGTATTCGACCCGCTCGACCGAAACGCTCGCGCAATTTTTCGTCATGCATGAGAAGATTGATCTTCTCGGCCAGATCCCGAGCGAACTTTTTCGGATAAAGCGGTTCAAATGGGCTTTCGGTCATTTGCTTGAGTGGAACAAGAAAACCGGTCTCACCGTCGACGACGACCTCTTTGATCCCCCCCACCGCACTCGCAACGACGGCAGTTTCACACGCCATCGCTTCGAGATTGATAATGCCAAACGGCTCGTAAATGGAAGGGCAACAAAAGACAGCCGCGTGCGAGTAGAGCTGAATCACGCTCGGCTTTTCGAGCATTTCATCGATCCAAATGATGCCGTCGCGTAGTTTTCGCGCTCGTGCGATCGCCTCTTTCATTTCCTGCGCGATCTCCGTTGTATCGGGAGCGCCGGCGCAAAGCACGACTTGGAAGTCCTTGTCCATGAACTCAATCGCGTGCATGAGATGGATGATCCCCTTTTGCCGCGTAATGCGGCCAACGAAAAGTAGGAAAGTCTTGCCGCGATCAATCCCGAATCGGCGAAGCACGTCATCGGCCGAAGTCGGTCGTATTCGTCGAGGTCAATCCCGTTATAGATCACGTGCAAGCGTTCCGGACGAACGTTGAAAAGTCTCTGAATATCGCTCCTCGTTTCGTGCGAGACTGCGATTACAGCATCAGCCATTTCCAACGCGGTCTTTTCCAACCAAACGGTAAAATCATAGCCACCGCCGAGCTGCTCTCGCTTCCAAGGGCGGAGCGGCTCTAGCGAATGCACGGTAACGACGAGTGGGATTCCGTAGTTTTGGCGCGCGAGAATTCCACCCCAATGACTGTACCAGGTGTGGCAATGCACGATCTGGGCGTCGATACCGGCGGTGTTGAAATCGGTACAGCGTTGGACTGCGCCAAACGGGGAACGAAGAGCCTTCGGACAATTCCAGTTAGTCGCATCCAACTGAAAACCGTGCACTTTCAGACTGCCAGAGGTGTAGTTTTGATCGCCGAAACAGCGAACTTCCACAGCCATGAGCTTCGCTAGCTCCCGCGACAAATATTCAACGTGCACGCCCGCGCCCCCGTAGGTGTAGGGAGGGTATTCATTTGTGAGAAGCAGGACCTTCACCCAGCAACCTCCTAGTCGGACGCCCAGATTAGAGCAAGTTCCGGCTTGGGGCTGACCTGCTTTCGGGCAAACGGCAAACTTGGCAGTTTACTTGCCTGCGCGAAGCAAGAGCACCGGCACTTCCACCGCGTGACGGACTTTGTCCGCGGTCGCGCCGTACAAGATATCGCTGATGAACCGATGACCATGTGTAGACATGGCAATAAGGTCCACGTCCCGCGTCTCGGCTAGTTTAATGATTTCGTCAGCGGGTTCGCCCAAGGCCAGAACGGCGTCGCAGGAAAAACCTTCGCTGCTTAGCTCGCGTTGCCTCTCTTCCAAATAATCACGGTCCTGCTTCATCTCTTCGCTTTCAGCAAGCTGGAGCTGATCAAAATTCCGCGCGACCCAACCGTCGGCGACATGGACCAAAAGCAGCTTGGCCCCGGTTATGCGCGCGAGCATCTTGACGTGATCAAGGATGGTGTGGTCGGCGGAGCTGTTCTCGAGTGGAACCAGAATATGGTGATACATCTTTATTGCGCTGGAGCCGGCAGCCCGAACAACCCGTAGAATGCCTTAAGAATGGAGGCCGGCACAAACATGTCGAAGAGTAACTTCACATTGAGCACGATAATGATTGCGGCTGTGATCCAGCCCAGAATTTTCAACCATAGCCTGTTGGCGAATTCCCCCATCTTCGCCTTCTCATTGGTGAAGCGCATCAGCGGCCAGACGGCAAAGCCGAGTTGCATGCTCAGCACAACCTGACTCGCGACCAGCAGTTGCGTCGTTTTGCTTTCGCCGAAGATACCGATAATCAACACTGCCGGAATAATGGCAAGCGCACGCGTGATCAGCCGGCGCAGCCAGGGCGTGATGCGGAAGTTAAGGAATCCTTCCATCACAATCTGACCGGCCAGAGTGCCGGTGAGGGTCGAATTTTGACCCGATGCGAGCAAAGCGACGGCGAAGAGAGCGCTGGCAAAACCGATACCGAGCAGCGGACTGAGCAGCTTATAAGCCTCCTGAATTTCAGCGATATCCTTGTGTCCAGACCAATGAAAGACAGACGCGGCCAGCACCAGGATCGCCCCATTGATGAACAGTGCGAACATGAGCGCGCCCGTTGAATCAATGCTGGCATACTTGATCGCTTCCCGTTTCCCTTCGGGCGTTTGTTCAAATTTCCTCGTCTGAACGATTGACGAATGCAGGTAGAGATTATGCGGCATCACCGTCGCCCCCAGAATGCCGATGCTGACATAAAGCATCTGCTGATTCGTCACGATGTGCGATGTCGGGACAAATCCGAAAAGAACACCGCCCAGGTTCGGTTTAGAGAAAAGCAATTCGCCTGCGAAACAAGAGGCGATAGTCGCAATTAAGGTGATGACCAGGGCTTCGATGTAACGAAAGCCCCTTGTCTGGAGGAAGAGAACCGCCAGCACATCGAACGCCGTGATAATGCATCCCCATACCAGGGGAATACCAAAAAGAAGCTGCAAAGCGATGGCCGAGCCGACTACTTCAGCCAAATCGCATGCGGCGATCGCGATCTCACAAAGAATCCATAGAAACCAGACCGTGATCGGTGAGTAATGATCGCGGCAGGCTTGAGCAAGATCGCGGCCTGTCGCCACCCCGAGCTTGATGCACAAATGCTGGAGCAGGATCGCCATCAAGTTCGAGATCATGACGATCGACAGCAGGGCGTAGCCGAACTTGGCGCCTGCGGCTAAATCCGTTGCCCAATTGCCAGGATCCATGTAGCCAACCGCGACCAGAAAACCGGGGCCAGAGAAAGCGAACAGTTTGCGCCAAAATGAAGCACTCCGTGGAACAACCACGCTGCGATGAACCTCCGGCAGTGAGACCTGTTCGGTTTTTCGCCGCCACCCGAGGCCAGGAGTGTACTCGACGGTGCGATTCGCTGGGTTCATCTGGATATTGCGTTCCTGAAACGGTATCGAATCCTTTTAAATTAGGTTAATCTAATTTAGTTGTATCACATTACAACTCTATAATTAGCAAATAAATTATTGATGTGACTGACTTTAAGCCTAACTTCAGGGTTGTGCTACGTAAGAAATCTCATTCCGCCCTCGGTAGTTCCGCCACGGTGGAGGACTATCTCGAGCGTATCCTCGAGCTTATTAAATCGAAGGGCTACGCCCGCGTCATCGATATTGCTGCTGCCCTGCAAATTTCCCAGGCGAGCGTCACCAACATGGTGCAACGGCTCGACGCCGAAGGCTTGCTCAAATATGAAAAGTATCGCGGCCTTGTTTTAACTGAGGCTGGCGAAAAACTGGCTCGAAAAATCGCGCATCGACATAAACTTCTGACTGACTTTCTCAAGCTCCTGGGCTTAAACGATCGCGTTATCAGTCATGATGTGGAAGGAATGGAACACCACATCAGCTTGCCGACCCTGCGGGCAATCGCTGCCCTCACCTCGCAACTGCGGCGGCGTCCGACCCTGCGCGCGCAATTGCAAGCGGCAATCCTGTGAAATTGTGACGGAAAACCGTCGCGTTCACTTCCTCGCCAGCATTTGTTCGAATTTCGCGTGCGGGCTTGAATAGAACGGATAGGAGCGATCGGTACGCATCGGCCGGTAGCGCCAATGTTTGTACATCCAGAGCCAGGGCGATGGATTTGCCCGTAGCACCGGTTCGAAGGTGTCCCAGCAAGCCTGTGCGACCTCGGCCACGGTCGCGTTTGGGCCGAGTTCAACGCGGGGATGGAACACAATACGGTAACGTCCACCCTCTAGCGGTTCGCAATGCGCCGGAATCAGTGCCACCCCGGTTCGCTGATGAAGCCAAGCGTGCGCTGGAGTCACGCTCTTTTGCAGGCCCAAGCAATTGATCGCGACGGCTGATGAACCCGGTGGGACAGTTAGATCGATGAGCATGGCGGTGCTCTCACCGCGCCGGAGCACCTTAAATACGCGAAGGATGCCGCCGGTTCGTGGGATAAAGAAATGCCCCGATTGTTGTCGCAAGCGTCGAAAAATTGGCTCCAAAACGGAATTCTTGAATTCTTCGCCAAGAATGGTTCCCCTCAAACCTTGAAATCCGCAGGCGAGGCTAAGCCATTCCAAGTTGCTGTAGTGATAGCAGGCGATAATTACGCTTTCGCCCGGCTGTAACTGCCGAGGCCACTCGAAGTCAATGGATGAAAATTGCCGGAGGTCAGTCGCGAGCTCCACATCAGGTCCAGCATGGTCTGCGCAAAATGCTGATAGGACTTGCGGACAATGCCGCGTTTTTCCGAAGCGGAATATCGTTTGCCGAATACAGCATTGAGATTAGCCAGGGCGATGCGCCGGCCGGTGCGGTCTGCAACCGAGGCAATCCTTCCTCCCACACGCGCGATCAGAAGAACGAACATGCGCGGAAGCAGCGGGATCAGTTTCGCGGTAATAAGTAAACCGCCATGCTCGAGTTGGTAGCGAAATTTTTTCCACATTTCTTCACTAATGCGCCGTAGTCGCGCTTGGCAATTTTTGTGCGAATCTAATTCGTAACCGCGCACCCTTCGGGCGGCCGTAAATTGTGAAGAGCGTCCTTTTCGTTTGTACGGGGAACATTTGTCGCAGTCCCATTGCGGAAGGCCTTTTTCGCCGTCTTCTTGGGAATCGCAAGGATATTGAGGTTAGCTCGGCTGGCATTCACGCTGTTCGTGGTCAGCCCCCGAGTACTCACGCCATTGAAGTTTGCGCAGAGGAGGGTGTCGATATTCGAGAGTTGCGGAGCCAACCGCTGACCTCTGCGCTCATCAACCGTGCCAGCCATATTTTCGCCATGACTGGCGCGCACGTGGAAGCAATCTCGATGCTCTTCCCGAATGCGGCCGATAAAACTTTCTTGCTCCGCGAGTTTGAAGAAACAGGTGCGACTTCATGGCTAGACGTGCCTGATCCGATCGGTCTCGGACGCGACGTCTACATAACTTGCGCACAGACAATCAAAAACGCCTTGCCGAGCGTGCTTGCGTTCGTAGAAGAAAGTGAGGTCACAGTGCCATTGTCCGCCTGGAGCGGCGGCGCTTCCGCATATCCGATGAGCGATAGTCCGTATTCGGCCCAATCCGTACTAAGCCGGCCCAGCGGTGGTCTACGCAAAGTCGACCCGCAAGTTTTCGACGCGATCGCGGCGGAGGAAAAACGGCAACGCGAAAATATTGAACTAATCGCGTCGGAAAATTTCACCAGCCGCGCCGTCATGGAAGCGCAAGGCAGCGTCCTCACCAACAAATACGCGGAGGGCTATCCGAGCAAAAGATGGTACGGCGGCTGTGAGAATGTCGACACCGTTGAACAGCTGGCAATCGATCGGGCCAAGCAATTGTTCGGCGCCGAACATGTCAACGTCCAGCCCCACAGCGGCGCTCAAGCCAACATGGCAGTCTATTTTTCCGCGCTCAAAATTGGCGACAGGATTCTGACGATGAATCTGGCCCACGGCGGCCATCTTACCCATGGACATCCGGCGAATTTCTCAGGGAAATTCTATCAGGTCACCCATTATGGCGTGGATGAAAAAACCGAGCAGCTGGATTATGACGCGCTCCAGAAATTGGCCGAAGAATCACAGCCGGCCATGATCACCGCTGGAGCCTCGGCTTATCCGCGCACACTCGATTATCCCCGTCTGCGCGCAATTGCTGATTCCGTCGGCGCGCTTCTGTTCATCGACATGGCGCACATTGCCGGCCTCGTTGCCGCTGGTCAGCATCCGAGCCCGATTCCGCATGCCCAGCTCATCACGACCACGACGCACAAAAGCCTGCGTGGTCCGCGAGGTGGAATGGTGTTATGCGAGGAAAAATATGCGAAGCAGATCGATTCCATGGTTTTCCCTGGAGTTCAGGGAGGCCCCCTGATGCACGTTATCGCTGCGAAAGCGGTTTGTTTTCATGAAGCACTGCAACC
>QHNU01000227.1:0-494 GCA_003218525.1 Verrucomicrobiota bacterium | reverse complement strand
GCCCAGCACGGTTATCGGATCGTGAGTGGTGGCACGGATAATCACCTCTTGCTGGTTGATCTGCGGCCCAAAGAAATCAACGGCAAACACGCACAGGAAGTCCTGGATCGGGCGGGCATTACCGTGAATAAGAACGCCATACCATTCGACACTTACCCGATCTTCAAACCGGGCGGCATCCGCGTTGGGACGCCTGCAGTAACAACACGCGGAATGAAAGAAGAAGAAATGCTTGAGATTGCCGATTTAGTGTCCGAGGCATTACAAAACCGCAATGATCAGCTGGCGCTCGAACGTGTTCGAGCGAAGGTGTGCGATCTGACGCGCAGATTTCCGCTGCCATCGTAAGGTTCCCGGCATGTCCAAAGATGCCGCGATTTCGCAATCGAACCCGCTCCGTATAGGATTAAGCACGCGAGCAGTTCCGCAGCCGTGTGCCCTGGTCATCTTTGGGGCGACGGGCGACCTGGCCCACCGGAAATTAATTCCGGCCC
>QHNU01000226.1:488-4161 GCA_003218525.1 Verrucomicrobiota bacterium | reverse complement strand
GTCCGAGTCCTTTTAACTTTTGATCCATTGCCGCTACTTCGATCAATCGAGCAGTGTCGCGTCCGGGCCGTACTGGAATGGTCACATGAGGCACTTTCATTTTTAAGATTTTGTAAAACTCCCGGTCCAGTCCGGTGCGGTCCACATCTTCCATGTCGCTCCAATCTTTGAGCGTCGCTACCAGATCGAGCCGCTTCTCTTCCCGAATCGCGCCCACACCGAAGACGGAAGCGACGTTGATAATGCCGATGCCGCGAACCTCCATGTGATAGCGCGTCACTTCCGGCGAAGTCGCCAACAATTCGCGTCCCTCAAATGACGTGATCCGCGTGACGTCGTCCGAGACCAGGCTGTAGCCGCGCTCAATCAACCCAAGCACGCACTCGCTCTTGCCAATTCCGCTCTCGCCCCGGATGAGCACACCGATACCAAGAATGTCGACCATACTGCCAAATTCAGTCACGGTCGGCGAGAAATCGCCTTCGAGCAGAATCGTCGCCGCGTTGATAAATTTCATCGTAATCATCGGAGTGCGGAAAACCGCGATCTTCTCACTTGCTGCCACGGCCGTGAGCTCGTCATCCAGGTGAGCCCCGCGCGAAACGACCACACATGGGATTTTGCGCGAGCACAATGCACGAAATCGTTTTACCCGCACGCCATGCGGCAGACTCTTGAGGTAAGTGTTCTCGGCCGCGCCCAGCACTTGCACGCGCTTTTCTGCGAAATAACTGAAGAAACCGGACAAGGCGAGGCCGGGCCGATTAATAGTCGGTTCGCGAATTTTGCGATAAAAACCGATTCGCGGGCCCTCCAGTCGCAATTGCAATTTCTCGGCATGGCTGGTAAAAAAACTTTCGACTGTAACCACCGGCACACTCTTCCGGTCTCCACTCGCGGAGGTGATGGTCTGGGTGACCGAATTGTTCGACATGATGCGAGAGACCTTTATCGTGGGCGGGTGGCAATTTCCACCGCGGAAATCGGTCGCGGTTGACGAGGGGAAAGGCTCGGCTTACCACGGCTTGTGATTGCCCGGAGCCTAAGCTTTCTTTTCGCTGTCTTCCTGTTGGCCGCGTTCACCGGCGCCGCTGCCGACGACGAAGAAGCTTATTTTGGCGAATGGTCCAACAACCACGGCGATGTTCTACGAATCACCGCTGAAACAATTCAGCTCAATGACGACAAGTCGATGCGCTACGATGACATTACCGAAGACAGCGACGGCAGCTTTTACCTGCTCCAGATCACCACTTCAGATGAATCCAATTCGTTCGACGGCAAGTACATTCGTATCACTTTTGGCAGTGACGCGGATCGTTTCACGTTGATAACTTATCGCACCCATGCTGATGCGCTGAATCAGCGAAACGAATCCGGCCGGAGTGAATGGGTGGCGACTGACGACGAAGATTAAATAGCTCGCGGCCCCGGGACTACATCCGGAAGCGTTCGCCGAGATAGAGCTGACGACTAATTGGGTCGTTAATGAGAAAGTCCTTTGTCCCTTCACTCTCGACTCGGCCTTCGTAAATCAGATAAGCGCGGTCCACGATCGAAAGCGTTTCGCGAACATTGTGGTCGGTGATTAAAATGGCCAGACCGGATTTGCGCAGATTGACCACGATTTGCTGGACGTCGTAGACCGCAATCGGATCGACTCCGCTGAAAGGTTCATCGAGCATCAACAGACTCGGACTGGTAACGAGCGAGCGCGCAATTGTCAGTCGCCGTTTCTCGCCACCGCTTAGAGTTAGGGCGGTGTTTTTCGCAATCTTTTCGATTCCGAACTGGTGCAAGAGTTGATCGCAACGTTGCCGTCGCTCGTGTTTGCTCAATGTCAAGGTCTCGAGAATGGCCATGATGTTCTGTTCGACCGTCATTTTGCGAAAAATTGACTCTTCCTGTGGCAAGTAACCCATGCCCAGCCGGGCCCGTTTGAACATCGGGAAATGAGTGACGTCGGCGTTGCGGAAAATCACGTTGCCACTGTTCGGTCGAACGAGGCCCACGATCATGTAGAACGTTGTGGTTTTGCCAGCGCCGTTAGGCCCCAGCAGTCCAACGATTTCTCCGGCGCGGACATTCACGTTGATGCCATTTACGACGGCACGGCCGCCGTAGATTTTGACAAGCTCGTGGGTGGCTAGGACGTTTTGCGGCGGAGCGACCGATTGTGCCTGCGTCGTACCTCGTGACGTCGGAGTCGCGCTAATCATCCCTTTGGCTGCGTTCCCGGCTTTTCTTCTTTTGCTTCCTGATGAATTTCAGTCCGGCTTGGTCCGTGGGTAGTGAGCTGCCCGTTTTGGTTAATGAGCATGACCGTATCGGCGCTGGTCGCAACATGCATGTTCGGTCCCTGCTGCACGCGCGGCGTGCCGGTGAGCTCCACGTTGCCATCTCCGGCTGTATAAACCGCGTGGTCGGAACGCCCGATGGCACGTGTCGGTTGACCGGTGTTTGGATCCAGCCGCTCACGTACAACCCCGACATTCCCATCGGCCACAGCTCTTTCCAGACCCTGGTCCTGTCCTTTATGCAAATACACCGTCAGCTTGTCCGATTGCACACTAAATCGGGGATCGAGCACCTTCACATGACCGGTGAAAACGCCGACATTCTTGTTCGAGTCAAAAAAAGCTTCGTCTGCATAAATCTCGGTAGTGATTGGTCCTTCAATTTTTGACCCGCCACCGAAAAGATCCTTTGTCGGCTCTTCGTTTTGCTTTTTCGTGGGAGAATTACTGGCGGCAGGTTTCGAGGTTTGTACCGCCGAGTTCACGGAAGTCTGAGCGAACACAGCCGACCCGATCAAAGCCGGCAACATAACCAGCGCGACTAATTTCATTCCGGCTTCTGCTTCGAAAATGTAGACACGTCGGTGATGGTCATTTTGACGTTGCCGGTGATCGTGCCCTGACGCGCGGCCGTGTCGAACCGGGCGGTATCGCCAACGATTTCGAAATCGGTCCGTTTAATCGTCGTCTTCTGTGGGGAGCTGAGCACGCGCGTATTAAGATCGAGTACGGATTCCGCCATCGCGATCTCGAGATCGATTCGGTCATCCTCAGTGAATGTCGTGATCTTCAGGTCGCGAAACTCCATGTGGTCTTGATCGAGCCGCCGAGCCGTGCCGGCGACAAAACGACCGCGCAAATGTCCGTTCTCGTCAATATCGGGAAAAACGAGGCCCTTCGCTTCGCGTCCGATCGGTAATGGCACTTGTGCGCCGGCCTCTGGTGTCGCCGTTGCGGCGGCGTCCGGTCGGGCGGCTCTCTTTCGACCGCCCTTCTTGGGCTGGTCCGCTATGGCGGAATAGGCGAACGTGTTCGCTCCAATGATAATGAAAAACAAAACGCGCAATGCGCGACCGCTAGGAAACGGCAGCATGAACAGCTTTTAACACGCGCAGAATCTTCGGCAAATTTTTTACCGGAATCTGGTTTGGCCCATCGGATAGCGCCCGTGCCGGATTTTCATGCACCTCCATGAAGACTCCGTCACATCCGGCAGCGATTGCGGCGCGCGCCAGGACTGGCGCCAAGGCACCGTCGCCGGACGTTGCATTGCCGGCGCCTCCGGGCCGTTGCACCGAATGAGTCGCGTCAAAAATCACGCGATATCCCGCTTCCCGAATCCAGGTCAGCGAGCGCATATCGGCGACGAGATTGTT
>QHNU01000226.1:0-403 GCA_003218525.1 Verrucomicrobiota bacterium | reverse complement strand
CCCTTTCTTCACGTTGACGGCTCGGCCCGTTTCCGCTGCAGCGCGCAACAAATCAGTTTGTCGACAGAGAAAGGCGGGGATTTGCAAAAGATCGATGAATTCTCCGGCCATCTCCGCTTCGGCCGGTGAGTGCACATCCGTTGTCACCGGGATTTTCAATTGCAGTCCGATTGAGGCTAAAATTTCGCAGCCCTCACGCGCCCCGATCCCGCGAAAAGAGCGAACTGAACTGCGGTTCGCTTTATCGTATGATGCCTTGAAAATAAATGGTGTGTTCTCGGCAGCGCAGATCTCGGCGATCTTGCAGCCCATTCGCCGGACGAATTCTTCCGACTCGATGACGCAGGGCCCGAGAATGAAGGCAGGCTCCGGTCCGCCGATTGTGACCGAACCGATTTTGATA
>QHNU01000096.1 GCA_003218525.1 Verrucomicrobiota bacterium | reverse complement strand
CCAAGGTCGCGCGCGAGCAAAAAATCCTGAGCGTTTCCGACAATACTTTCGCCAGCCCATGGCTCCAGCGTCCGATTGAATCCGGATTCGATATGGTGATTCATTCCGCTACGAAATATCTGAACGGCCACTCCGACATGGTCGGGGGCGTGATTGTGGTCGGAGAAAACAAGGAGCTGGCCGACCGGATCGCGTTTTTGCAGAACGCAGTTGGCGCAATCGCCGGTCCGTTCGACAGTTTCCTGGCGCTTCGCGGTTTGAAAACGCTGGGGCTGAGAATGGAACGGCATTGCGCGAACGCTCTCGAGATCGCGCGGTGGCTCGAGGAACAGCCAAAGATTGCATCGGTGAGTTATCCCGGACTGAAATCACATCCTCAGCACGATCTCGCACGCCAGCAGATGCGTGGTTTCGGCGGCATGGTCACGATTGTTTTAAAGACCGATCTTGCCGGTACGCGGCGTTTTTTGGAAAACACTCATCTCTTCTCACTGGCAGAGAGTTTGGGCGGAGTTGAAAGCCTGATTAATCATCCGGCAATCATGACTCACGGCTCGATCCCGCCCGAGCAACGTGCCGAGCTCGGCATTACCGACTCCCTGGTGCGGCTGTCCGTCGGTGTCGAAAGCGTGCGGGATTTGATTAACGATTTGGAGGCAGCTCTGGCTGCGGTATAAGAATCCGTAGGTTAAGCGGAATCGCAGCCGATACGGCCGCCACTACACGAATGGCGACGAGCCGGACCGCCAGGAGCTTCGCTACGGCGAATACATCCGTTCGTGGTTGAGAGATTCTTTAGTCCGTTGAGAATGACAGACGATGGGAAATACGTTCGGCCAACTTTTTCGCGTCACCACGTTCGGCGAATCGCACGGAGGTGGTGTCGGAGTCGTCATCGACGGTTGTCCACCGCGAATTGCTCTGTCCGATTCTGATATTCAAGGCGAACTGCATCGTCGTCGTCCGGGACAAAGCAAAATCACGACACAGCGAAAGGAGCCTGACCGCGCCGAAATTTTGTCCGGCCTATTCGAAGGGCAGACTCTCGGCACACCGATCGCAATCCTGGTGCGCAACGAAGATGCGCGGCCGGAAGCGTATGAATCGATGCGCGAAACCTGGCGACCGTCGCACGCCGATTTCACCTACGAAGCGAAATACGGCATACGAAATTGGCAGGGTGGCGGTCGTGCCTCGGCACGCGAGACAGTGGGTCGAGTGGCCGCCGGCGCGGTTGCCCGCCGCGTTCTCGCAACTCTATTTCCGAAAGTCGAGATCGTTGCCTACGTGATGCAGGTCCACGAGATCGCCGCCTGGATCGACCGCCGGACTGTGACGGCCAACTCAGTCGAGCAGAGTATCGTTCGGTGCCCGGATGAAAATGCGTCCGCCAAGATGATCGAGCTGATTGAAAAAACCAGGGCGGAGGGCGATTCCCTCGGTGGAACGATTGAATGCGTGGCGCGAAACGTTCCGATCGGGTTGGGCGAGCCAGTTTTCGATAAATTGGAAGCTGATCTCGCAAGGGGAATGTTGAGCCTGCCAGCAACCAAAGGATTCGAAATCGGCTCTGGATTTGCCGCCACGCGGATGCGGGGTTCCGAACACAATGATCCTTTTGAAAAACGCGAGGATCGCGTCGGCACGGCGACAAATTTCTCCGGCGGGATTCAGGGTGGGATTTCCAATGGCGAAGAGATTTATTTTCGCGTCGCGTTCAAGCCGACTGCCACAATCGCGCGAGAGCAGAGAACAATCACCACCGGCGGTCAAACCACGACGTTGCGTGCCCGGGGCCGACATGATCCCTGCGTTCTACCGCGCGCGGTCCCCATGGTTGAAGCCATGACCGCGCTCGTCTTGTGCGATCACGCATTGCGACAGCGCGCGATTGATTTGGCGCGCGCGTGAACCCCGCTGTCCCGCCGATCGTTGGCTCTTCCGCTTGGCAACTCGCGTTTCTATCCTTTGCCGCCGTAATCCTGATCCTCGAGGTCTTACATGGTTGGCGAATCGGATTAACGCGGCAGCTGATGCGGATCGTTGCCATTATCGCAGCGTATAGCTGCGCGATTTTTGCCGGACCGGCTCTCCTTCCGATTACACGGTCGTTTGTGAAATTGCCCGACCCGATTCTCACGCTCATTGCCGGTGCCGTGCTAGGCGCGATTGTCTTTGCCATTCTGAACGCGCTCGGGCCAATTCTTTTCAAACGGACAAAGGATCACCAGTCGCCCGTGGTGCGGCTGGTCTGGGGAATCAGCGGCGGTCTGCTCGGAATATTGCTAGGCCTTTTCACGATCTGGCTGGTATTCGCCGGAGCGCGGCTGGCCGGCTCAGTAGCGGAGGCCCAAGTGCGGTCGCAGCACGCCATCACCACGGGAGTATTGCAGCCGGTCTGGAATAGACCACTGCAAATCCATGATACGGAACCATCAGCACGCGATCAGCCGCCGACTCCGTTGATGACCACTCTGGCGGAGCTAAAAAATTCGCTCGAGGCCGGCCCAATTGGCGAGACCCTGAAAAATGTCGATCCGCTGCCGCAAGGCGTCTATCGAACGGTAGAACGGGTTGGAGAAGTCGTATCGACCCCAGAAAGCGCGCAGCGGTTCCTGCGATTTCCGGGTGCGCAGCAAATCGCCAATGATCCGAAAATGATCGCCCTGCGCGATGATCCGGAGATCACGAATCTGGTTTCGCAAGGTCGCGTTTTCGACCTCCTTCAAAACCAGCGCGTGATCGATGCGCTGAACGACCCGGTGCTGTTGGCACGCCTGAAGAAATTCGATCTCGATCGCGCGCTCGATTACGCGCTAACGAAGAATTGATAATTTCAGATTGCAGAGTGCAGATTGGGTGAAAATGAATGTAGAAGAGTTAAAAGATCGAACTAAGCAGTTCGCTGAAATCTGAAATCTGCAATGCGTTACTTCACCACGATCGGCCTCGAAGTGCACGTGCAGCTCAAAACGCGGAGCAAGATGTTCTGCGCCTGTCCGGTAGAATTCGGGGCCGAGCCAAATACGCATACCTGTCCGACCTGTCTCGGTCTGCCAGGTGCGCTTCCGGTGATGAATCATGAAGCATTGCGGATGACGGTGCTCGCCGGACTGATGCTCGACTGCGATATCGCGGAAATCTGCAAGTTCGATAGGAAAAACTACTTCTACCCGGATCTGCCAAAGAATTATCAGATTTCGCAGTACGACCTGCCGTTATGCACAAATGGCCGTGTCCCCCTACACGACCTCGCTTACCCGAAAGACGCACAGAAATCGATCGTTACGGCCGACAAAGAGGTTCGTCTTGTCCGTATCCATCTGGAGGAAGACGTAGCCAAGAGTTTTCATTTCGAGACCAGTACCGGGATCGATTTCAATCGCGCTGGTACGCCGTTGATGGAAATCGTGACGCAACCGGAGATCGCATCGCCGGAAGAAGCATTCGCCTTTCTGACCTCGCTCAAACAAATTTTGATCTATGGCGGCGTGAGCGATGCCGACATGGAGAAGGGCCACCTGCGCTGCGATTGCAACGTTTCAGTGCGGCCGGAGACGCAGGCGGAGTTGGGCGCAAAAATCGAGATCAAGAATATGAATTCCATCAGCGGCGTTAGGCGGGCGTTAGCATTCGAAATTCAGCGACAAATCGCCGCGTTAGAGCGCGGCCAAGAATTGGAGCAGGAGACGCGTGGTTGGGATGACCAAGCGAGCGCGACCTTCCTGATGCGAACGAAAGAGAGCGCACACGATTATCGCTATTTTCCCGATCCGGATCTCGTACCGGTTAAAAGCGAAGTGTTGCTGCCGGAGGCACGAGCACGGTTGCCGGAGTTACCGAAACAAAAGAGAACGCGATTCATCAGGGACTACGAAGTCACTGCTTACGACGCCGGCGTATTGGCGGATGATCTTGATCTCGCGAAATATTTTGAGACCGCAGCGCACGGTTCAAAGAAGCCGAAAGCAATCGCCAATTGGATTCTGAACGATTTACAGAGCGCATTGACTGCTGCTGGTAACACAATCACGGACTGTCCGATTCCAGCGACGGCACTCGACGAGCTAGTGACACTGATCGATTCCGGAAAAATCAGTGGGAAGCAGGGCAAAGAAGTTTTTACGGAGATGTTTGCAAGTGGCGAGAGTGCTGGTGTGATCGTGAAGGAAAAAGGGATCGAGCAGCTAAGCGACACGCGCGCCATCGAGGAATTGGCCGATCAAGTGATCGCAGCCAATCCGAAACCGGCCGCCGACTTCAAAGCCGGCAACGCGGCTTCATTGAATTTCCTCAAGGGTCAGGTCATGAAGCTATCGAGAGGAAAAGCGAACCCGAAGTTGGCCGGAGAGATTCTGGGACGAAAGCTAAAGGACTAGCGACACCAATCCCGATTTCGCTGCACCCCCGTACTCCCGAGTCGCGTAGACGACGAAGGTCTCACGAAGCTTCGATCAACGAAGACCAACTGCGAGATCCCTGGCTGCGCTCGGGATGACAGCGACGCGAATGCGTCTAATCGTGCGTCATGCGCATCTTGATCGCCCCAGATAAATTCAAGGGTTCGCTCAGCGCGCGCGAGGTCGCGGAAAATATCAAGGCGGGTTTTCGGAGAGTTCTACCCGAGGCCACGATCGACATGGTGCCGATTGCGGATGGCGGCGAGGGAACGGCGGAAGCAATTGCGCATGCCCTTGGCGGTTCGTGGTTGAAATGCCAGGCGCGTGGTCCGCTCGGTTGCAAAATCGAACTGCGCTACGCCTACATCGAGAGCAAGAAACTTGCGGTAATGGAGATGAGCGAAGCCGCGGGATTGCGGGGGCTGACGAGCGGTGTCCGTGATCCATCGCGCACGAATACCTTCGGTGTTGGCGAAATGTTGCTCGACGCCACAGGGCTGGGTGCGCGCCAGGTTATCGTCGGTCTTGGCGGAAGTGTGACCAATGATGGCGGATTCGGAATGGCGCGTGCCCTCGGATTCAGATTCTTCGCTAATCAGATCGAGTTGACGAACGGGCCGGCAGAGCTGATCGGGCTGACGAAAATTTCGCGACCGGAGGATTCACATTTGCCAAGAATATGTGCGGCAGCGGACGTCCGAAATCCGCTTCTCGGTGAACGCGGCGCAACTCGTGTATTCGGCCCACAAAAGGGGGCGATACCGGAACAAATCGCCATTCTTGAGCAAGCACTCACGAAACTGGCGGATGTTGTTGCCCGCGATCTCGGCTGCGAATTTCGGAGTACGCCTGGCGCGGGGGCCGCTGGCGGTCTTGGTTTTGGATTGATGAGCTTCTGTGACGCAGAGTTGCGCTCGGGCTTTGACGTCGTTGCAGAAATCGTTCAACTCGAACGAAAAGTGAGCCAGGCGGACATTGTTGTGACCGGCGAAGGCCGACTTGACGGGCAGACAGTGGAAGGCAAAACGCCAGCTGGCGTGGCACAAATCGCGCGGAAGCATGGCAAGCCGATTTGCGCTATTGTGGGTGAGGTCGATCGAAAAACTGATTACTCTCAACTCTTCGATGCGATCTATGAGCTAGCGCGTCCGCCGGTTAGTGAAGCGGAGGCAATCAAATTAGCGGCCGAGCTACTCCGCGAACGCGCGCAGGAGGCGGCTCTCTTTTTTCGCGACTCGAAACCAGGTACGGCAGAAACTAACTAACCGAAAACGACGCGGGGTCGCGCGCAGAATCGCGCAAAACCGAGAACGGTCGACTGAGGCATGGATTGGCCAAAATGACTCTGAACAAAACTCGATGATTAAGCGTCAAAGAGCCGGTATTTGAGGTTCAACTTTTAAACGCGACGTTACCTGCTCGCAGTTTGGAGCGGAGCAAGGCAAATTAGCGTCCGATGCCCGAAGATATTCCGCCAGGTCTAACACCCTTTGTGTTTTCCGACCCCCGCGGAAAGCGCTGGCCTCGTCTACGCCTGTTTTTACTGATCGGCAGCGTCGTCAGTTTCTTCGCCACGGTGTTGTTCGTGCAGACGCTGTTCATTGCACCCCGTATGACCGTGCCGTTTTCCCTTCGGCAATTAAAGGGGCAATTAAAATCGCTCGCGAAAATCAATCCAGCTGGCAAGCCACCCAACGCAAATTCGTTGCTCTGGCAAAAGTTTGAAGCGGCGAAGCAAGCAGCAAAGAAGGTGGCAGTGCCGATTCCGTCATTCTCGCCTAGTCCGACGCCAACGCGGTCACGTCGAAAAACGCCCGGCAACGAAGTCCGGCTAGCGTTTTATACAAATGGCGATCCCTACAGTTATTCCTCGCTCGAGCAACACGCGGGCCAGATTACCCACGTCTGTCCGGAATGGATGTCGATGGTAAATGGAGTAGGTGACTTGCAGATTGACGCCGATATTCGCATTCCGAAGCTGGCGCAGAATAAAGGTATCGCGCTCATGCCGCTGTTGACGAATCTCGTCGGCGATACTTGGCAGCCGGAAGCAGTGGAGAACGTCGCGCATGGTCCGCCGGAGCGGCAGGAAAATTTCATTCGTCATGTTCTCGCTGTCCTACGCGATGCGAAAGCCTCGGGTGTCGTGGTCGATTGGGAACAGCTCGATCCGGCTTACAAAAAGGATTTCACCCTCTTGATTGAGAAGTTTGCCGACGCCCTTCATCGGGAAGGCCGGCAGTTATGGCTCTGTGTTTCACCCGGACAGGAACTCGACTACATCGACTTCGATCAGCTGTCGGATTACATCGATCGATTTGTTGCGCTGCTGTTCGACGAGACGTCGGACGTCGACCCGCCCGGTCCGCTCGCTTCGCGAATGTGGTTCGAGGGCTGGCTTCATGTGTTGCTGGAAGATTCCGATCCCCGCCAGTGGATCATCGCGCTAGGTAGCTACGGCTATGACTGGACGATTGGCGGGAAAAAGGCAGAGCTGATCAGTTTTCCGGAAGCGATGAGTCGGGCCAGCAATGCCGAGATTGCATCGGCGGAGGTAAGCGCCCCCGGTTATAACCCCTACTTTTATTATGAGGACAACGACAAAGAGCACGCTGTTTGGTTTCTCGATGTCGTCACTTTTCTGAACGAGGTGCGCGAGGTGCGGAAGCAAAAGGCCGGCGGGTTTGCGCTTTATCGACTCGGCACGGAGGACACCGCGATTTGGGACTCATTGAGCGTGCCAGCGGACTTTTCTATCGACGCCGCGACAAGACCACTGTTGGAGGTTCTTCGTGGCACCGACACCATTACGGACGTGGGGGAAGGCGAGATCGTAACCGTTGATCAAAGCCGGGCTGATGGGATGCGAACCGTCGAGATCGATACGGACAGGTATTTAATTGCGAGATATACGAAATTTCCGGAATTCCCAACCCTCTACCATCAGGGGACAGGTGGCGCTCACGAAGTTGCCTTAACATTCGACGACGGACCCGACCCGGAGTGGACCCCTAAGATCCTCGATATTTTAAAAGCAGCTAAGGTGAGGGCCGCGTTCTTTCTCGTTGGAGTAAATGCTGAGCGCTATCCAAAACTGGTTCGACGAATTGTCGACGAAGGTCATGAAATCGGGAACCACACCTATTATCACCCAAACCTTGCGCTTTGTTGGCCGGAGCATATTCGCGTCGAGTTAAACGCCACTCAGCTACTCATTCAGTCGCTGACCGGCCGCGCGACTACTTTGTTCCGGCCGCCCTATGCCGCCGACACCCAGCCGTCGCGATTGGCAGAACTGATCCCGCTCCAGATTGCACAGGATCAGAACTACATGGTCGTGCTTGAGAATATCGATCCACAGGACTGGGCCAAACCGGGCGCCGATGTCATCTTGCAGCGAGTGAAGCAACAACGCCACGACGGCAGCATTATCTTACTGCACGATGCCGGCGGTAATCGGACTCAAACCGTACAAGCTTTGCCGCGAATCATCGATTGGCTGCAAACGCGCGGCGACACAATCGTGCCGCTGAGCACGCTGCTTGGCACCACCCGCGATGCACTCATGCCTCTGCTGCCAGGTGGACAAGGTATGTCACATTATATTAGCAGCACGGGCTTTCGCGTGTTTCATGCGTTTGAAGAATTTCTCTGGGCCTTCATGATCGTCGCGACCGCCCTCGTTGTGATTCGCACCCTGATCGTGATTTATCTGGCCTACCGGTTTCGTCGCCTGCCGAAGACAAATTTCGCCGTGTCAGCGACGGTTATTATCGCGGCCTACAATGAAGGAAAGGTAATTGCAGGCACATTGCGATCCCTGCTCAAAACAGAATACCCCGGCGGCCTGGAAGTGATCGTAATTGACGACGGCTCCAGCGACGATACTTCGCCCCAGGTTGAGACTATAGCGCGGGATGATCAGCGGGTTCGGCTAATCCAGCAGGAGAATCGAGGGAAAGCGCGGGCGCTGCAACGCGGTCTGGCTGCGGCGCGCAACGAGTTAATCGTGTTTATTGATGCCGATACCCATTGTCAGTGCGATACCCTTTCACGATTGCTCGCGCCGTTTAGCGATACCAACATCGGCGCCGTCTCCGGCCATGCCAAGGTTGGCAACTTGCGCAGCTTCATCGCGCGTTGTCAGTCGCTTGAGTACACCGTCGGTTTCAATCTCGATCGACGCGCTTACACCCGCTGGAACTGCATTACCGTTGTTCCCGGAGCCATCAGTGCGATCCGTCGACGCGAGATTGAACGTGCCGGGGGAATTAGTTTGGAAACTCTCGCCGAAGATACCGACCTCACACTGACATTGCACAAGCAGCATATGCGCATCGTCTACGTTCCCGATGCCATCGCCTGGACAGAGGCGCCTGAAACGGTGCGCGCTTTGTCACGGCAGCGTTTCCGCTGGGCTTATGGAACGCTGCAATGTCTCTGGAAACATCGCGATATGGTCTTTAACTGGAACTACCGAGCCCTCGGTTGGTTCAGTTTGCCGAGTGTTTGGTTTTTTCAAATCATCCTCGTCGCTATCACGCCGGCGGTGGATTTGTTTTTGATTCTGTCTCTGCCGTTTGGGGCCTGGCGGGATGTGCTGCCATTCGTCATCGTCTTTCTTGCGATGGACGTCATCCTGGCGACGCTCGCCTGTATTTTGGAACGCGAAAACCTGCTTAATGCCTGGCGGATCATTCCAATGCGGTTGATTTATCGACCGATGCTCAGCTATGTGATTTGGAAAGCGATCCTGCGCGCGATCAAAGGGGCATGGGTGAGTTGGGGTAAGCTTGAGCGCACCGCGAGCGTGCCCGTTCGCGTGTAATGCGATTGTCGAGAGGTAAAGCTTTCTCGTGTTTGGTCGTTGCGCTGTTGGTCACGTGCGCCTCATGCAACCAACACAAGGCGGTATCGGTAACGATCGATCGAAACGGCCCGCTCGAAGTCAAAATTCCCGACCGTGGCGTTTACACTGGCGCATTCATCGACTTCGGCGACGCTGAGGACGAGGTTGCGCTGGAAATGATCGAAGATTTTGAGCAAATGGTCGGGAAACATCAAGCGATCGTTGCCTCATCAAGTTACTGGGGCGAGCAAAGCTTTCCCACGGCCAACCTAAAAATGATCTGGCGACACGGTGCGATGCCGCTGGTCTACTGGTCACCCTGGGATAAGCCCTACGAACAAAATCGGGGGCCGGATAAGTTCAACCTCAATTCAATTATTGATGGCGTGTGGGATAGTTATATCGATAACTGGGCGGAGGCCGCGCGCGAGTTCGGCCATCCGCTGATCGTGGCTTTCGGGGTCGAAATGAATGGCGATTGGTTTCCGTGGTCTGGTTGGTATTATGGAGGTGAAGAGTGGGTGGATGACAAGCCAGACCAATGGGAAGGACCGGAGCGATTCAAAGCCGCATATCGTCATGTGGTTGATCGGGCGAGGGCTCGCGGCGCAAAAAACATCAAGTGGATGTTTCACACCAATAACTATTCCTATCCGCTTGATACGTGGAATTTTGCGCCGGCCTATTATCCCGGCTCGGACTACGTCGACTGGCTAGGGCTGAGCGTTTATGGTCAGCAGTTCAAAGATGAACCGTGGGCGGACATGCCGTCGCTGCTTGACTGGCCTTACAAAGAAATAAGTGGATTAGACCCGAATAAGCCAATCATGGTCGCGGAGTGGGCCACAGGAGAGTTCCCTCATTCCGGAAATAAAGGGGATTGGATCAAGCAGGGACTGGAGCTATTTCGCACGCGCTATCCTCGAATTAAAGCCGCGGTTTATTGGCATGAGCGTTGGCAAAACCCAGACGGTTCCTACAGTAACTTGCGCGTGAATTCGTCTGTTGAATCGCTTCAAGCCTATCGCGAGGGTGTCGCGGATCCGGATTGGCTGGGAGAGCTTTTACTCGAACCAGTCTCTACAAAATAGTTAGTGAGCCGGAGTTGGCGCAACCTTCTTCTGGAGATCGAGAGCCAATTTCCAATCGCCGTTCATGTCTATGCGCCAAATCATGACATAGATGCCGCGTTCGCCGACATTGCCGCGAACGTCGGAGTAATTGCCGTAGGAAACGCACAGATCACCTGATTTACTCAATCTACTTGCGCCGAGTTCACGGGACACCGTTCCATTCTCCGAACCGAGGATTAGGCGCGCGGCGTCCAGACCTACAGCCGGAAAGGCCTGTTCACGAAAGACGCGAATATCATCGCTGGCATGAGCAAGGAGCGCTTTGCCGATGTTTCTTTGGGCTGATTCAACAAAGTCACGCATTGTCTTTCCCCAAGTTCGCTTCGTCGCTTCCAGTGGGCGTTCTCCAGCCGTTGGATCGGGCGGAAGAATTTGCAGCGCCGGCGGGGAATCGATGGGCTGGGCATGGTCGACTCCGACATCCAGCACTATCCTCCAAATCTCTCCAGCCTGTTTCTTCCAGACGGTGACATAGTGACCGTAGGCGAGCGAGA